>NZ_JBSFBM010000138.1:0-17080 GCF_053592955.1 Micromonospora sp. NPDC002411
GCCCACCACCGGGTCGAGGCCGAGGAGCTGACGACGTACGCCGCGCAGGCATGGGCGATCGCGGCGGCCCTGGGCGACGACGTGGGCGTCGTAGGCCGGTCCGCCTCGGCGAGCAACGCCACCCCGAACGCGCCGGACTGGCTGAAGATGCCCACCCGTCCGGCCGGCGGCAGTGCCGGGGAGAGTGTGGCGTTGAGGCGTACCGTCGGATCGGTGTTGGCCACGCCCAGGCAGTTCGGGCCGATCACCCGCATGCCGGCGGCGTGCGCCGCGCGGACCAGCGCCCGTTGCGTGGCCGCGCCCTCCGCCCCGGCCTCGGCGAAGCCGGCCGAGATGACCACCAGGCCGTGCGCCCCCGCCGCGGCCGCGTCGGCGACCACAGCGGTCGCCGCCTCCGGAGGCACCGCCACCACCGCCAGGTCCACCGGCGTGCCGGCGTCGACAGCCGAGGGGTACGCGGGCAGGCCCGCCACTGTCGACGCGCTCGGGTGCACGGGCACCACCGAGCCGGTGAAACCGCCGTCCCGCAGGTGCCCGAGCACCGCCGCGCCGACACCCTGACCGGTGGCGCTGGCGCCGTAGACGGCGATGCCCCATGGGGCGAGCAGCCGGGCGATCGAGCGGGCCTCGGTGCGGTGCTCCCGGCCGCGTTGCACTTCGAGGGTCGCCTCGGTGGGCGCGATCGGAAAGCTCAGGTGCACCACGCCGTCGGCGTACTCGCGCTGGACCTGGTAGCCGAAGTCGGCGAAGACGCGCAGCATCGTCCCGTTGGCAGGTAACACCTCGGCGACGAAGCTCATGATGTCGTTGCGGCGGGCCGCGTCGGCCAGGTGCTCCATCAGCACCGAGCCGATGCCCCGGCCCTGGTAGGCGTCCTCCACGACGAAGGCCACCTCCGCCTCCGGGGCCTGCGGGCCCAGCCGCTCGTACCGGCCGACCGCGACGATCTGCCCGGCGGCCAACACCACGAACGCCTCCCGGTCGCGGTGGTCGACGGTGACGAAACGGATCAGATCCCGTTCCGGGATGCGCGGGTACGGCGAGAAGTAGCGCAGGTAGCGGGTGCGCTCGGAGAAGCGACTGTGCATCGCCACGATGCCCGGCGCGTCGGCCGGGTCGATCGGTCGCAACTGGACGGTGCTGCCGTCGCTGAGCAGCACGTCCACCGGCTGGTCCACGGTCGTCACCGGAACGGCCCGGCTCAGTCCCGCGGATCGTGCGGGTCGAGCCCGAGCAACGGGAAGACCGTCTTGCGGGTGGCCGCGATCGCCCGGTCCACCGCGTTGGGCTCACCGGTCGGCTGCCACGGCTCGTACGACGGGTCGGCGTCGTCGGTCATCCGCAACGGCACCTCCCGGCCCAGACGGCGGGAGGCGACCAGGTCCCGCCACCCGGGCGGGGTGAGCGTGGCCGGATCGATCGGGGCTCCGGTGGCCACGGCCAGCAGGTGGCTCCAGGCCCGGGGCACCACCTCGACCAGCGCGTACCCACCGCCGCCGGTGGCCACCCAACGACCGTCGCACAGCTCGTCGGCGAGTGCCCGCATTGCCAGGTAGGTTGCCCGCTGCCCGTCCACCGTCAGGTTCAGGTCGGCGAGCGGGTCCAGTCGGTGCCCGTCCGCGCCGCACTGGCTGACCAGCACCTGCGGCCGGAACGCACGCAACACCGATGGCACGATCGCGTGGAAGGCCCGCTGCCAGCCGCTGTCGTCGACACCCGGTGGCAGCGGCATGTTGACGGCGGTGCCCTGCGCGCCCGGCCCACCCGTCTCGTCCGGGAAGCCGGTGCCCGGGAAGAGCGCCAGCGGAGTCTCGTGCAGGCTGACCGTCAGCACCCTCGGGTCGTCCCAGAAGATCTGCTGCACCCCGTCGCCGTGGTGCACGTCGACATCCACGTACGCGATCCGCTCGGCACCCAGGTCGAGCAGGCGGGCGATGGCCACCGCGGGGTCGTTGTAGACACAGAAGCCGGAGGCCCGGGCGGGCATCGCGTGGTGCAGGCCGCCGGCCACGTTCACCGCTCGCCGCGCGTCCCCGCGCCAGACCGCCTCGGCGGCGGCAACCGTCGCCCCGGCGATCAACGCGCTGGACTCGTGCATCCCCTCGAACACCGGGTTGTCCGAGGTGCCCAGCCCGTAACCGGCGAAGAGCGGGTCACGGGGCGCGGCCCGCACCGCGGCCAGGTAGGCACTGTCGTGCACCCGGGTGAGCACCGAGTCGTCGGCGATCTCCGGCTTGACCATGCGCACCCCGGGACGGTCCAGGACGCCCAGCTCGCGGGCGAGCGCGAACGTCAACTCCACCCGGACCGGGTCGAGCGGATGGTCACCCATGTCGTAGGCGAGCAGCGACTCGTCCCACACCACCACCGTGTCGTCGGACATGAGCCCATCGTCGCACGGGGACCGCCGCCGGCCCACCGCACGCGCTGGTCAACGGCCAGGTGTCTCCCCGACGGCGACCGGACGGACCGGATCGACCACCCAGTTGCTCCACGATCCAACGTAGAGCGCCGCGTCCGTGCGGCCCGCCAGGTGCAGCGCCAGCACCGCCTGCGCGGCGGTCACTCCGGAGCCGCAGTACGCCCCGACGGCACCCGCCTCGGTCACCCCGGCGGCAGCGAACCGCTCGCTCAACACGTCGGCGGCCGGGAAGCGCCCGTCCGGGCCGACGTACTCGCCGGCGGGCAGGTTGACCGCGCCCGGCACGTGCCCGGCGACCCTGTCGATCGGCTCCACCTCGCCCCGGTAGCGGGGAGCAGTCCGTACGTCGAGCAGCACGGCGTCGTCCACGGCGGCCAGGGCGGCGGCCTGCCCCGCGTCGAGGACCGGAAGCCCACCGGGCCGCACCACGACGTCGCCGGTGGTCGGGGACTGCGCGTCGGTGGAGACGGGCAGACCGGCGGCGACCCAAGCCGGGTAGCCGCCGTGCAGCACACGCACCGACCGGTGCCCCGCCCAGCGCAACGTCCACCAGGCCCGCGCGGCGGCCATGCCGTCGCCGCCGTCGTACACCACCACGGGGTGATCGGCACGGACGCCGGCAGCCCGGAGCGCGGCCTGCAACGCCGCCGGGTCGGGCAGCGGGTGCCGGCCTTCCGCACCCGGCGCGCCGCAGAGCGCGGTGTCCAGGTCGACGAAGACCGCGCCGGGCAGGTGGCCGGCGAGGTAGTCGTCACGGCCTGGCGCGCCGACGAGCCGCCAGCGAACGTCGAGCAGGGTGGGCGGATCGACGTCGTCGAGCGCCGCGACGAGCCGGTCGACCTCGACCAACGGCTCCTGGGGACCGGACATGGCGACCATCAAACACCATCCGTGTCGACGGCACGCGGTTCGGCGGCGGTCGTCAGTCGTTCACCGAGGTAACATCGTGCACCGGAGGGCCGCTGACGTTATGAAGTCTCACGACCTGGTCGACACGACCGAAATGTACCTGCGCACCATCCTCGAACTCGAAGAGGAGGGGGTGCCGCCGCTGCGTGCCCGCATCGCCGAGCGGCTACGGCAGAGCGGTCCCACAGTGAGCCAGACCGTCGCCCGAATGGAGCGCGACGGCCTGCTCACCGTCGAAGGTGACCGACACCTCACCCTCACCGCACTGGGTCGCGGCACCGCCGTGTCCGTGATGCGCAAGCACCGCCTCGCCGAGCTGCTGCTGGTCAACGTCATCGGGATGCCCTACGAGGAGGCCCACGAGGAGGCCTGCCGCTGGGAGCACGTGATGAGCGACGCCGTGGAGAAGCGGGTCTACGACCTGCTCAACCGGCCGACCCGCTCCCCGTACGGCAACCCGATCCCGGGTCTGGAAGAGCTGGGCTCACCGGAGGCGGAAGCCACCGAGGTCGCCGAGGGTGAGCGCAACCTGGCCTTCCCGGGCCTCTCCGGGCCGGTCGTCGTCCGCCGGATCTGCGAGAGCGTGCAGACCGACGGTGACGTGCTGCGTCAACTGCACGCCGCCGGTGTCGACCCCGGCGCGACGGTCACCGTGGCGCAGGAGCGCGACGGGGTGTCCATCGACCGCTCCGGGGACCGGGTGCGGCTGCCCCGCGAGGTCGCCTCGCGGGTCTTCGTCGCCGCCAACTGACCAAGCGGACACCCGGGCGTCACAACGCCCGGGTGTCCACCTTCTTCGCCAGTGTGGTGAGGTCGCCGGTCAGTTTCTCCACCGCCGAGCGTTCGCTGCCCCGGGCCGAGGTCCAGCTCACCGTGGCCAAGCGCCCGTCGGCGGCCAGCCAGCCCACCTCGGCGACCGGTCCGCGCCCGCTCGCGGCAGCGAGGGTACGCCGGTACGCCTGCTGGCCCAGCCCGGTGACCTTCGCCGCCTTGTCGGGCACCACCTCCGCGGCGAAGGTGGCCTTGTCGATCGTGGTCTTGGACACACTCAACGTCAGGTCCGGCAGGGCCGGGCCCGCCGCCCGGACCACGCAGGTGTGCGTGTCGCCCTGTTCGCTGGCCGCGGCCACGTCGAAGCGCACCTTGAACAGCTGTTCGATCACCGCGAAGTCCAGCAGTCGGCAGGCCCCACCCGAGGAGGCGGCCGCCACCTCGACCGCGATCGGCACCGGCGGCGGCACCGCCACCGGCTCGGCCTCGGCGGCGCACCCGCTCACCAGCAGCCCCGCCATCCCGGCGACCACGATCAGCCCGCGCACGTTCCACCCTCTCGCCGACCAACGGCGGTAGGCGCCCGCCGGATGTCCGTCGGAAACCGTACGGGGTGTCCGGGTCGGGCGGAAGTCCTCGTGCACGCCTATCCGGACGGTGGATCGTCCACGTACGGGCAGTGTCGGCAACCCCGCCCGCAGCACGTGCCTCGACGGGCCAGGAATCCGGCGCTGAGCACGAACAACCCGCTCGCCGGGTCGAGGTAACCGGCCTCGCCGGCGGCGAGCGCGGCGTCGTGCGCGGCGAGGATCCGGGCCCGGTCGGGGTGCTCCGGCGACAGCCGGGACGGGTGCGGCTCGGTGAGCGGCCGGCCGGCCAGGGGTTTCCGCTCTCCGGTCACCGCCGCAGTCTAGGGAGGGGCCGGCACCGGAGCGAACACGGCGGGTAGGGCGACGGTCAGCCTCGGTAGCCGTTCTGGTCGACACCACCCTGCGGGTGCGCGCCGTACGAGCCCGGGTACCCGCCCTCCGGCACGACGCGCAGTACCGCGGTCGGAGCGTCGGTCATGCTCCCCCCGGCCGGCGCCCACGGCTGGGGCGTCGAGGGAACATCCGTCTCCGCCACCGCGCCCGATGTGTTCCTCAGGCGCATCACCACCAGTGCGAGCGCGCCCAGGCCGACGGCGACCAGCAAGCCGCCCAGGAGGAACGGCACCGAACTGCCTCCCTCGTCGCTGACGGCCTTGAGGCTGGGCGGCGCTGCCTCGGCGGTGCCCTCGTCCGCCGCGGCGACAGGTTCTGCCTCCTCGGCGGGTGACGCCGACGCCGTGGTGGGCGCTGCCACCGCAGTCAGGGTCAACCCCACTGTCGCGACGTCACCGGCGGCCCCTCGTACTGTCGTGCGGGCGTTGCCGTAGCCGTCCTTGGATGCGCGGACGGTGATGGAACCCGCCGCGATCGTCTTAGCGGCGCTCGCGGTGATCGAGAACTGGCCGGTGCGGCTACTGGTCGTCCGGTATTCGTGGCCGGCGCTGTCCTGGATGGTCAGGGCGACGCCGCTGATTGCCTTTCCGCCCGCATCGCGGACCCAACCGGAGACCCCCTTCACCCCGGAAGCCGGCTTGTCCCCGCCGGGCGAGGGCGCACCCGCGCCGTGGACGTAGACCATCCTGTGGTCATAGCTGTTCTGCCCGGCGAGCCGCACGCCGATCGAGATGTTGAGGCCAGTGATCTCACCCGGGCGAGCGTCGGGGGCGACGAGCGTCGTATCGAAGGTCTGGCTCCGGCCCGGCCCGAGCTTCGGCTCCACCCGGCATCCGGAGGTGCAGCGCAAGCCGCCGCCGACCACCACGATGGCCGTTTCGGCCCTACTTCCGTTGTTGGTGACGGTGTACCGCACGCGTACCGTCTCGGCGGGCTTCACGTTCTCCGCCGACACGCTCAGGATGCGGACAGTCTCCGGTGCGGCCGCCGCGGGTGCCGCCGACACAGCGATCGTCCCCACGGTCAGCGCGATCAATGCGGCCGCTCGGGTCCACCGGGCATGTGAGCGCGTCGTCACTTCCCACCACCTTCGGCAAGCGCAGGCAACACCGTTCGATGACGCCGCGGGCCACTATGCCCTGTCCGGAACCGGTTGCGCGACCCACCTTCGATGTCCGCCTGCCGCTGGGGTGGGGTTGAGTCTCCAGCGGAGGGAGACAGCAGGGTGGGGGCATGAGCGGGGAGACGCGGTACACGATCGGCGACCTGGCCCGGCGGACCGGCCTGAGCGTCAAGACCATCAGGTACTACGCCGACAGCGGGATCGTCCCGCCGACTGGCCGGAGCCCGGCTGGCTACCGCCTGTTCGACGCCGAGGCGGTTGCTCGGCTCGAGCTGGTCCGGACGCTGCGTGACCTGGGCTTGGACCTGGCCACCATCAGGCGGGTGGTGGACCACGAGGTGCCCCTGCACGAGGTGGCCGCCGCGCACGCCGAGGCGTTGGCAGTGCAGATCAGGGTGCTGCGGCTGCGCCAGGCGGTGCTCACCGTCGCGGCGAGGCGCGGGTCGGGCCCGTCCGAGGTTGATGACCTGCACCGGTTGGCCAAGCTCACCATGCGTGAACGGGGGCGACTGGTGGACGACTTCCTGGGCAGCGTCTTCGCCGACCTGGACGACGTGCCCGGGTACCCGGGTGTGATCGTCTCGATGACGCCGGAACTGCCCGACGACCCCAGCACCGAGCAGGTCGCGGCGTGGCTGGAGTTGGCCGAGCTGTGCCGGGAACCGGAGTTCCGGGCCCGGATGCGGCGGCTGGTTCGGCAGCACGCCGCCGACCACGACGTTCCTGGGCTGCCCCGCCCGGACGCCGTCGCGGTGGTCCGGGACGCGGTGGCCCCCGCCCTCGCGGCGGGTCTCGACCCGACCAGCCCGGATGCCGATCCGGTGGTAGCGACGGTCACCAGCCGGTACGCGAGCCTGCACGATCACTCCGATGAGGCAGACCTGCGTCGGCGGTTGCTCGACCGGCTGGTTTTGGCCAATGATCCCCGCCGGGACCGCTACCTCGACCTGTTGGCGGTGCTCAACGGCTGGTCGACAGGCGATGCGACGGCGCCGGCGGTGGACTGGTTCATCCGGGCCCTGCGCCACCGGACGCCTGAGCCGGCTCGTTGAGCTGACCGTCGAATCAGCGGCTCGGTGACCTCAGCCGAACCAGGTCATCGCCTGGCCATGGCCTCTGGTCCAGGCCAACGGCCGGCCGTCCAGGGCGAGGACGTTGTGCAGCGCGTCGGTCGGCGGGTCGGGCAACCCGTCGTACCGCAGCACCTCCGGCGCCTCGCTCGCGATCCAGTGGCCGGGCAGCTCACCGACCAGCCGGACGAACGCGTCCCGCCGCGGTGGCGGCACCTGGTACAGCACTGATGTGTGGAAGACCACGAGCGTCGCGTCGGCCGGCGCGCGGGCCGCCAGCGCCGGCAGGTCGTCCACCAGATCACCACGGACCAGCAGCGGCGGATCGGCCGCGGCTACCGCCGCCGCGGCGCGCAGCCGGGCCCGCCGGTGCGCGTGCTCCGGCCAGATCAACGCATCGAGCCACGACACGTCGTCGGGGTCGGTCACGTCGAGCGGGTTCAGGTCGAGGCCGGCCCGCCACACCACCCGGGGTACGCCTGCCGGCGGCACCAACCCGCTGGCCGCGCACTCCAGGACCGGCTCACCGGCACCGACCTGGTGCTCCCCGTAGCGGTACGCGTACCTGTCGGGGTAGAGGCAGAGCCCGGCGGACGCGCCGACCTCCAGCAGGGCAAGGGGCTGTGGCAGCGCGGCGAGCACCGGTAGCAGCACCGCGCACCGGCCGGTCTCGTTCGTCTGGGTGGCCCGGGTGAGCAGCTCCGCCTTGACGGCGGGCCAGTGCGTCAGCACGTAGTCGTGGAACGCGGCTGGGTCGCCGACCGGGCCGCCGAGCCAGCGGACGACGCTGAACAACAGGTTCGGCTGCCGCTTGGCCGGCGGAAGCCCGTCCAGCAGATCGAGCAGGGACTCGTCGTGGGCGACGGCAGCCGACAGACGCTCGTAGGTGGGTGACACCCCGCGCGCCTCACGGCTGCCGAACTCGACGTACGCCTCGGCGGTCGTCATGCCCTCATCGTCGCAGCCCACTCCTCGGTATTTCAGCCCCCGTACCCGTGGGCTGGCTCACCCGCCTTCTAGAGTGCTGCGGCGGCCGGACCGTTGAGCAGCAGCTCAGCCGGCCTGAGCAACGGGGAGGAACGTGTCGTGCGGGGTAACGATGTCCGGGTACTCATCGTCGGCGGGGGCATCGCCGGGCTGGCAACTGTCGCCGCGTTGCGCGAGTGGGGCGCCACTGTCGGCGTGGCCGAGCGGGCGCCTGGGCCGACCGACTCCGGCACCGGCATCTACCTCACCGGCAACGCGACCCGCATGCTCGACGTCCTCGGTCTGCGGGAGCCGATCGCCGACGTCGCCGTGGAGATCACCCGGCAGCGCAGCGCGAACCAGCGCGGGCGCCGCCTCTTCGACATCGACGTGACCGCGCTGTGGCAGGGCGTCGGCCCGTGCGTGTCGCTGCCCCGGGCCCAGCTGCACCGGGCCCTGTTGGCCGGCGTCGGAGACGCCCCGATCCGCTGGGGACACCACCCGATCGCCCTCTCCCAGGAGGGCGCCCGGGTCGCCGTCGAGTTCAGTGACGGCAGCACCGGACGGTACGACCTGGTGATCGGCGCGGACGGGGTGAACTCGACGGTGCGCCGGCTCGCCTTCGACGGTCAGGCGGCCCGCAACCTGGGCCAGTACGCGTACCGCTGGGTGGCTCCCCGCATCGACGACGAGCCGTTCTGGTCGGTGCAGTTGGGGCGCGGACGGCAGTTCCTGACGATCCCGATCAGCGCCGAGCAGACGTACTGCTACTACAACGACGGCCCGGTGGCCGACCGGCCGGGCTGGCGCGACGACGTGGCCGCGTCGTTCACCGAGCCGGCGACCATCATGCTCAAGGCCCTCGACCACGACGACAGCACCCTGCACGCCGGCCCGAACCAGGAGGTCGTGCTCGACTCCTGGTCCCGAGGGCCGGTGCTGCTGATCGGCGACGCCGCCCACGCCACCTCACCGAACATGGCCCAGGGCGCGGCCATGGCCCTGGAGGACGCGGTCGTGCTCGCGTCGTCGTTGACCGCCGCCGACTCCGTCGCCGAGGCGTTACGGGGTTACGAGGCGCGGCGACGCCCGCGGACGAACTGGGTGCTCAGCCAGACGCACCGCCGGGACAAGGCCACCGGGCTTCCGCCCGCGCTGCGCGACCTGGTGATGCGCCGCCTCGGCGAGCAGATGTTCCGGTCGAACTACGGGCCGTTGTTCGCCCAACCCTGACCGTGCGACCGGCCCGTATGGTGGGGTCATGATCACGTGCGTCGTGCACTACACGATCGATCCCGCGCAGATCGCGGCGTTCGAAGACTTCGCCCGCGCATGGATGCGGCTCGTGGCCAGGCACGGCGGGGTGCACCATGGCTACTTCCTGCCCGCCGAGGGTGCCAGCGACAAGGCCGAGGCGCTGTTCAGCTTCGAAAGCCTGGCAGCCTACGAGCGTTACCGCGCACGGTTCGGCACCGACCCGGAGTTCGTCGCGGCTGACCGCATCCGCGACGACTCGGGTTGTGTCGTGCGGTACGAGCGGACGTTCATGCGCCCGCTCCTGCCGACCGACTGAGTCCGTCGTGCCCGACTGGGCCCGCTACACCCGCCGCGCCGACATCCTCGTCGCCGCCGCCGGCGTACCCGGGATCGTTCAGCCTGAGCACGTCAAGCCCGGCGCCGTCGTCATCGGCGCCGGCGTCCGCTACGACGGGCGGCGGCTCCTGCCGGACGTGGACGAAGCGTGCGCCGAGGTCGCCGGCGCGATCACCCCCGGGTCGGCGGGGTCGGTCCGACCACCGTCGCGATGCTGTTCCGCAACGCCGTACGCGCCGCCGAACGCGCCAGGCAGTAGCCCAATCGCCGAGATCACTTGATGCTGAGCAGTGATGTTCCGCTCGTTGCCGCACGGCCGCTCACGCCGGCGCATCAACGGGAACCACAAGCACCTGGCCATCGAGGGTGCCGATCGCCAGGCGGCCGGCACCTACCCGGGCCAGCGAGAGCGGAACGACAGGGCGACCTGCGATCCGTAGCTCCTGTCGGACGTGCACAACGCCGTCCTCGGCCTTCAGGACGATCAGCTCTCCTGAGTTGAACACGACGTAGACGAAGGTGTCGTCGGCGTCCAGGGCGGTTGCCTCGCGATCGGCGGTGAAGATCCATTGCGGCTCACCGGTCGGATACCTGCGGCGGAGCACGAAGGCGTTTCCCGGCAGCAGTCCCGCGCGGTCGTGAACCGCGCCGCTGTGAACGAGCGCCGGTCCGGCTGTGTCGTCCAGGTACGCACCGCTGCCGCCGAACAGGTGACGGCCTCGCGACGCGTCCCATTCCAGCGGGAAGAGCCGCCGGGCCCGGCCCGTCGGCGCGTCGACGGCGACCACCCATTTGCCGCGCCAGGGCTCACCCCTCCGGCCCTGCAGAAACAGCAACTCCGGTGCGTACCTGATGTCGAAGAAGTGATTGAAGAGATCGTATCGGCCGAGTTGGATGGTGGTCGCACTGTCAGCGGGCGGCCCGAAAGTGACTTCTCCGGCTGTCCTGCTGCGCCTGTCATGGTCGGTGTCGCGAAGCGCCCATGAGCCATCGGTCCTGCTGACCAATACTGCGGGACAGGACGATTTGTGGGTTTTCCGGACTGCGCCGTCGTCCAGGTCGATCTCCAGCACAACGCTCGGGTCCCGGATCCACCGCCCCTCCCGGTACCGGCGCGGCGCCTGCGTCAACACCAGGGCTGTTCGACCGCTCGGCAGCACCCGGATCTGATAGCCCGTGCCATCGACCGGCACCTGCCAGAGCAACTGCCCAGTTGTCCCTGACCAACATTCAAGACCGACACCCTCCAGCGTGGTGAGGATCCGGCCATCCGCGAGCCCTTCGACCGCCCACACGCCCCGGCGTGCTGCCCACACCTGGCCGCGCTGCCGGCAGAGGTACGAGACGGCAGCGACTGCCGCAGCCGTATCGGTCGGAGGTTGCTCCGGGACTGCTTTTTCCCCGTAGGGCATCCGCAACATGCCGACGGCGGCTCGGTCCCAGTCATCGCGGCTGATGGAACACGCCAGGGAGGTCGTACCGAACCGCTGCTCGTCCGCGTCACACGGGATGGCCAGCACCAGGTCGAGCGTCTCCGGGCTTCGCCATGTGATCTGTCGTACCTGGCGGGGATGTTCCAGCAACGAGACGGCGTTACCAGTTGTCAGGTCCAGCAGGAGCAACTCGCCCTCGTAGGACCACCCGCCGTCGTACGAGCCTGTGCCGAACGCCACCAGAGGCAGGGTCGGATGGAAGGCGACACTCTGGGCCGGCCAGCGCGATGTGACCTGGTGGATGCAGGTGAGGTCGTCGGTCCGGTACACCGCCAGCGGATGCGACCCGGAGCCGCGGGAGGCGGTGCGGCCGTGCCATTGCGCCGAGCCAAGACCACCACCGACCGCGATCAGATCACCGTTGGGAGAGGTGGCGGTGACGCGGGGCTGACCGATCTCACGGAAAGGCCCGGCACCCAGCACCCACGCTTCGGGGAGCGTCACCAGGTGACGGCGGGTTCGATTCTTTTGATCATGTCGACATCCTGCGGGGCCAGCCACTCAAGGGCAAGGCGGTTTCCGTCAGATGCTGCGACGACTTCCACCGCCCCGGCGACATCGCGGTTCATTGGCGCGGCTCCCTGCGCCGGGAGATCTCCTCCACGTGCTGGCGTTGGTGCTGCCGAACCATCTCGTCCCAGGCTTCCTGGTCGTAGTCCGGATCGGGCGCGATCCACTTGTGCGAGTTGTCGCTGTAGTGGAACCGCTCTCGCCCCGCCGGATGAGACCTACCGGACCCAGCCCAGGAAGCGCCGGTGCAGCAGTCCTCGGTCGCCGTGCAGCGCGCCTACGGCGACGTGCCGTGGTCGCATGCCTGAGCCGAGCACCGACAGACTTACATGATCAAGTGATGAAAAGTAGGTCGAAGGGCCATCTCTGACCTACTTCTCATCACTTGATCATGGCAACACCGGTAAGACCGCTATCCGGAAACGGCGCTGCCCCGACCTCCACGAGGGAGACCGGGGCAGCGCCGTGTTGCGCGTACGTCAGCTGCAGCCGCTGGTGGAGCCGCAGCCCTCGCAGACGTAGCAGCTACCGGCGGGGCGCATCTTCGTACCGCAGGTGAAGCAGAGCGGTGCGTCGGCGGCCTTGCCGATAACGGCCTCCAGCAACTCGGTGCTGGAACCCACGCTCGGTGCCGGCTTGGCGGCGGCCACGTCGGCCATCTCCTGCGCCGGCTGCGCGACGGCCTCCGGCTTGGCCGGGGTCTCCACGGGCGCCGAGGACGCCATCACGGTGAGCTCCGCGCCCACCGCCGCAGCGGCTTCCGCGTCGGCCTCGGCCCGCAGCTGGGCGGCCCGCTCCGAAGCGGTGAAGATGCCCAGCTCGGCGCGGCGCTCGTACGGCAGGAAGTCCAGTGCCAGGCGACGGAAGATGTAGTCCATCACCGAGGCGGCCATCCGCACGTCCGGGTCGTCGGTCATACCGGCCGGCTCGAAGCGCATGTTGGTGAACTTGCTGACGAACGTTTCCAGCGGGACGCCGTACTGGAGGCCGATGCTGATGGCCACCGAGAAGGCGTCCATCACGCCGGCCAGGGTCGAGCCCTGCTTGGACATCTTCAGGAAGACCTCGCCGAGCCCGTCGTCCGGGTAGGACGACGCGGTGAGGTAGCCCTCGGCACCGCCGACGGAGAAGCTGACCGTCTCGGACGGGCGCTTCTTCGGCAGGCGCTTACGCACCGGCCGGTACTCGATGACCTTCTCCACGGAGGCCGGCTCGGCAGCCACGGTGGCGGCAGCCGAATCGGTGGCCTTGTTGGACTTCGCCACCGAGAGCGGCTGGCCGACCTTGCAGTTGTCCCGGTAGATCGCCAGTGCCTTGAGGCCGAGCTTCCAGCCCTCGAAGTAGATCTTCTCGACATCCTCGACGGTGGCCGCCTCCGGCATGTTGACCGTCTTGGAGATGGCGCCGGAGACGAATGGCTGGATGGCCGCCATCATCCGCACGTGACCCATCGGAGCGATCGTCCGCTCCCCCATCGCGCAGTCGAAGACCGGGTAGTGCTCCGGCTTGAGGCCGGGGGCGTCCACCACGTGGCCGTGGTCGGCGATGTGCTCGACGATCGCCTCGACCTGCTCCTCGGGGTAACCGAGGCTGCGCAGGGCGCGCGGCACCGTCTGGTTGACGATCTGCATCGAACCGCCGCCGACCAGCTTCTTGAACTTGACGAGCGCCAGGTCCGGCTCCACGCCGGTCGTGTCGCAGTCCATCATGAAGCCGATGGTGCCGGTCGGGGCGAGGACGCTCGCCTGCGCGTTACGCCAACCGAACTTGTCACCGATCTTGTTGCCCTGGGTCCACTGCTTGGTCGCCTCGCGGACGATCGCGGTGGCCACCGGGCTGGTCGGCTTGATCTCGTCGTTCGCGGCGGCGTGCTTGCGCATGACCCGCTTGTGCGGCTCGGCGTTGCGGGCGTAGCCGTCGTACGGGCCGACGACGCCGGCCAGCTCGGCGGAACGGCGGTAGGCGGTGCCGGTCATCAGCGACGTGATCGACGCGGCGACCGAGCGGCCCTGCTCCGAGTCGTAGGGCAGGCCGGAGGCCATCAGCAGGGCGCCCAGGTTGGCGTAGCCGATGCCGAGCTGCCGGTAGGCGCGGGACGTCTCACCGATCTTCTCGGTCGGGAAGTCCGCGAAGCAGATCGAGATGTCCATCGCGGTGATGACGAACTCGACGGACTTGACGAACTTCTCCACCTCGAAGCCACCGTCGGCGCGGAGGAACTTCATCAGGTTGAGCGAGGCCAGGTTGCACGAGGAGTTGTCCAGGTGCAGGTACTCCGAGCACGGGTTCGACGCGGTGATCCGCCCGGTCTCCGGGCAGGTGTGCCAGTCGTTGATCGTGTCGTCGTACTGCAGACCCGGGTCGGCGCACTCCCAGGCGGCCTGCGAGATCGTCCGGAACAGCTTCTTGGCGTCGACGGTGTCGATCACCGAGCCGTCCAGCCGGCCGCGCAGGTCGAAGCCCTTGCCGTTCTCGACCGCCGACATGAACTCGTCGGAGACCCGGACCGAGTTGTTGGCGTTCTGGTACTGCACGCTGACGATGTCGGAGCCGCCCAGGTCCATGTCGAACCCGGCGTCACGCAGCGCGCGGATCTTGTCCTCCTCGCGCGCCTTCGTGACCACGAACTCCTCAATGTCCGGGTGGTCCACGTCGATGATGACCATCTTGGCCGCCCGACGGGTCGCGCCACCGGACTTGATGGTGCCGGCCGAGGCGTCCGCGCCGCGCATGAAGCTGACCGGGCCGGAGGCGGTGCCACCGGAGGAGAGCAGCTCCTTCGACGAGCGGATCCGCGACAGGTTGACGCCGGAGCCGGAGCCGCCCTTGAAGATCAGCCCCTCCTCCTTGTACCAGTCGAGGATGGAGTCCATCGAGTCGTCGACGGCCAGGATGAAGCAGGCGCTGACCTGCTGCGGCGACGGCGTACCAACGTTGAACCAGACCGGCGAGTTGAAGCTGAACACCTGGTTCAGCAGCATCCAGGTCAGCTCGTGCGCGAAGACCTCGGCGTCGGCCGGGCTCGCGAAGTAGCCGTACTCCTCACCCGCGGTGCGGTAGGTGGTGACCACCCGGTCGATCAACTGCTTGAGCGACCACTCCCGCTCCGGGGTCCCCACCGCTCCCCGGAAGTACTTGGTGGTGACGATGTTGGCCGCGTTGACGCTCCACGACTCCGGGAACTCGACCCCCCGCTGCTCGAAGTTGATCGAGCCGTCCCGCCAGTTCGTCATCACGACGTCGCGGCGCTCCCAGCTGACCTCGTCGTACGGGTGGACCCCCTCGGTCGTCCACACCCGCTCGATCTTCAGCCCCGCGCCTGCCTTGTTCCGTGAACGGCTAGTTGTCACGCCGTCGCCCCCCTCGTCTGCGCGGTCACCCACCGCGCGTCCCAATCGCTCGAAAAACAGTGAAGATTCAGCTGGTACGGCCGGCGGCCTCGACCGCGTCGGCCCGGCCCTGCTCCCGGGCCCGCGCTGCGGCCCGCAACGTCTCGATCTCGCGCTCGAAGTCGGCGAGCGAGTCGAAGGAGCGGTAGACACTGGCGAACCGCAGGTAGGCGATCTCGTCCAGGTCGCGCAACGGGCCCAGGATCGCCAGGCCCACCTCGTGGCTGGGGATCTCGGCGGCCCCCTTGGCCCGGACGGACTCTTCCACCCGCTGCGCGAGCAGCGCGAGCGAGTCGTCGTCGACCGGCCGGCCCTGGCACGCCTTGCGCACCCCGCCGATGATCTTCGTGCGGCTGAACGGCTCGGTCACCCCGCTGCGCTTGACGACCGCGAGGACCGCCTCCTCGACGGTGGTGAACCGCTTGCCGCACTCCGGGCAGGACCGCCGCCGTCGAATGAGTTGGCCGTCGTCGGCCTCCCGTGAGTCGACCACTCGGGAGTCAGCGTGCCGGCAGTACGGACACCGCATCGCCCACCTCCAAAAAATGATCAACTGCGCCCACACCGGGCACCCCCGGACACGGCTCGCCGCGACGGTGCCGTCCTCGGACGACGCCCGCCGTGCTCGACCTTACGGGAGTGCGGTCGGTAGTCGGACCCAACCTGTGGGCAACTTACGCCCGTGTCACTACTACATCTAGGGGTCGACCGTATGTCGCTGGGGAGGCCGGGTCAAGTTGACCCGCGTGTCCGGCGCGTCACGGACCATCCGGTCATCCGCGACCATCAGCGCGCCCGAAGACCCAACGCCGAGCGCTCTCCCGAGTTACCGGCCAGCAGGCCAGACCCACCGGGAAAACGGCCGAGGATCGAACACCAGTGCTACCTGACGTACCATTTATCAGAACATCCGTACGACCGGAGTGGTTTTTCACCCCGACACGCCGGTGAGAGGTCGTACAGATGTTTGAAAATGACTGATCTCACCTATACGGTCATGAACAACGTGGCACCCCGCACGCACCACGAGCCGACGAGGCACCCAGCGCCGACCAGGGAGGACGGACGTGACCGAGGACCGGGCCAGCCGGCCGAAGAGCCCGCAGCAGATCACCGAGGCGGGCCCGCCGGCCACCCGACGCCGCAGCGCCGCGCGCAGCCGGACGGGTCAGCCCGCCGTGCGCCCGGTCACCCCGGTGGTCAGCGCCTTCCCCGACCCGGCGACTGTCGACCTGACCGCACGCCAGCGTCGCATCCTGGAGTTCATCCGCACCTGGGTCGAGCGGCACGGCTACCCGCCGAGCGTCCGTGAGATCGGCGAGGCCGTCGGCCTGGTGTCGCCGTCCAGCGTCGCCTACCAGCTCAAGGAGCTGGAGAAGAAGGGCTTCCTGCGTCGCGACCCCAACCGGCCGCGCGCGGTCGACGTTCGCGCACCCAGCGAGGCGATCGACGACGAGTTGTCCCGGGCACAGCGGCCGACCCCGGCGTACGTGCCGATGCTCGGCCGGATCGCCGCCGGTGGCCCCATCCTCGCCGAGCAGGCCGTGGAGGACATCTTCCCGCTCCCGCGCGAGCTGGTGGGCGAGGGCGAGGTCTTCATGCTCCAGGTCAAGGGTGACTCGATGCTCGACGCGGCGATCTGCGACGGCGACTGGGTCGTCGTCCGGCAACAGCCGACCGCCGACTCCGGCGAGATCGTGGCCGCCATGCTCGACGGCGAGGCGACAGTGAAGACCTACCGTCGACGCGACGGGCATGTCCTCGGTGCTGAGTGCTCGGGGCGCGTGCGGGCAGGCGGTCTCCAGGACCACCCCACCGATGTCGCCCTCGTTGAGGGTGAACGACGCGGAC
>NZ_JBSFBM010000139.1:0-17028 GCF_053592955.1 Micromonospora sp. NPDC002411
CGGCGAGCACGCTGCCCGTTCGTCCGCGTACTGCCCGGCAGGTCAGCCGTACCGTCGGGTGGCGCTCGGTCAGCCCGGTCAGCCAGCCGGCGAGCGGACCGGCGTGGCCTCGGGCTGTCCAGTTTCGTGTCGGCTGGTAACCGGGCCGACGTCTCCGGCAACGACCTCCTCCAGTACTGGCAGGACGACCCCGGCACCGACGTGATCATGTTGTACCTGGAGACCTTCGGTAACCCGCGCAAGTTCGCCCGGCTGGCCCGGCGGATCGGTCGCGCCAAACCGGTCGTCGCGCTCGCCTCGCCGGCCCGCCCGGTCGGGGTCGGTGACACCGCCGGGCCGGACGAGGTGGCGGTGGCCGCCCTCTTCGCCCAGTCCGGGGTGATCCGGGTGGACACCGTGCCGGAGCTGCTCGACGTGGGTGTGCTGCTGGCCAACCAGCCGCTGCCGGCCGGCGGTCGGGTCGGCGTGGTCGGCAACTCCTCGGCCCTGACCGGCCTCGCCGCCACCGCCTGCGTCGGGCAGGGCCTCACCGTGGCCGACGGCTATCCCCGCGACGTCGGGCCGAGCGCCGGTGCCACCGAGTTCGCCGCCGCTCTCGCTGAGACGGCCGGCGACGAGCGGGTGGACGCCCTGGTGGTGGTCTTCGCCCCGCCGCTGCCCGGGCAACTGACCGCTGTGGACGCCGACGTGACCGCCGCGCTACCGGCCGCTCTGGCACTGGGCAAGCCGACCGTGGCGACGTTCCTGGTCGGACGGCTGCCACCGGGCGTGCCCGCGTACGGCGGCGTGGAGGAGGCGGTACGCGCCCTCGCCCGGGTGCACCGGTACGCCGAGTGGTTACGCCGTCCGCCCGGCATCGCGCCCGAGCTGCCCGACGTCGACCGGGCCGCCGCCCAGGCCGCGCTCCGCGCCGACGGCGCCGACCCGGGCGCGCTGCTGGCCGCGTACGGCATCGAGGTGGTGGCCTCGGTGACCGTCGACTCGGCCGACGCGGCGGTCGACGCGGCGGCGCGGCTGGGCTTCCCGGTGGCGCTCAAGGCGGCCGCCCCCGGGCTGCGGCACCGGCTCGACCTCGGCGCGGTCCGCCTCGACCTGCCCGACGAGCCGACGCTGCGTCGCGCGTACGCCGAGCTGGCGGCGACCTTCGGAGCGGAGGCGCTGGTCCAGCCGATGGTGCCGCCCGGCGTGGCCTGCGTGGTGGAGGTGGTGGAGGATCCGGCGTTCGGGCCGGTGGTCGGCTTCGGCCTCGGTGGGGTCGCCACCGAGTTGCTGGGCGATCGGGCCTGGCGGGCGGTGCCGCTGACCGACACCGACGCCGCCGAACTGGTCGACGAGCCCCGGGCGGCGCCGTTGCTGCGCGGACACCGGGGTGCCGCACCGGTCGACCGGGCCGCCCTGGCGGACCTGCTGCTGCGGGTGGGTCAGCTCGCCGACGAGCAGCCCCGGGTGCGTTCGTTGACCCTCAACCCGGTGCTGGCCCGTCCGGGCGGCATCTCCGTCCTGCACGCCCAGGTGCGGGTGGGTGGCGTCGCCGCCCGCCCGGACACCGGCCCCCGCCGCCTCTGAACGCGGCCGGTCAGGCCCGGCTGGAGATCTGTTGGACGGCCCAGGAGTTGCCGTCCGGGTCACTGAAGAAGACGAAGCCGACGTTGTCGAGCGGGTGCGGTACGGGTCGCGGGTTGACGCCCAGCACCTGGACGTCGCTGACCTGCACGCCACGGTCGACCAACTCCGCGTGGGCCTGCTCGATGTCGGGCACCACCAGTTGCAGGCCCTTGAGCGAGCCCGGTGGCATCTCCGGGACGGCACCCTTACCGATCACGATCGAGCAGCCGGAGCCGGGCGGAGTGAACTGGACGATGCGCGCCTCGTCGCTGATCACCGTGTCGTGATCGACGGTGAAGCCGAGCTGGTCGGCGTAGAACGCCTTGGCCCGGTCCAGGTCGGTGACCGGCACGATCACCACTTCCAAGGTCCAGTTCATCGTTGCTCTCCTCCTGTCGTCGTTGTCGATCGCAGCAGCTCGGCGAGGCGCGTGAAGCTCTGCCCGACGCCCCGGGTCATCGGGTAGCGCAGCACGATGTCCCGCCCCTCCGGAGTGGCGTAGCGCAGCGTGGTGGTGACCGTCGTCCGGCCGGCCAGTTCGCTGAACTCGTGGCTCACCAGCGTCTCGCCCGGGTAGGACTGGTCGTCGAACAGTTCGGTGCAGACCAGCCGGTGCGGTGGCTCGATCTGCCGGTAGGCCCCAGCCTGGACCATCCGCGTGCCCTCCGGGCCCCGCGACACGAACCGCCACCGCCCGCCGACCCGCAGGTCGACGTCGCACTCCACAAGGCTCCAGCCGCGCGCGCCGTACCACCGCATCAGCAGTTCGGGTTGGGTGAAGGCGGCGAACACCAGCCGCGCCGGTGCCTCGAACAGTCGGCTCAACACGATCTCCCGATCACCCGGAGTGTGGACGACGAGCGGGTCGTCGATGCCACTCACCCGCGCGACCCGTCCGGGTGGGAGTGTCGGCCGGCGGTGTCGGTCTGGTTGACGGCCTGGATCTCGTCGAGCAGCGCGTCGAGGCGCTGATAGCTCTCCGCCCAGTAGCCGCGGTAGTCGGCGAGCCACGCTGTCGCCTCCCGCAGCGGGCGGGCCTCCAAGCGGCAGGGGCGACGCTGGGCGTCCCGCCCCCGGCTGACGAGGCCGGCGCGTTCCAGCACCTTGAGGTGCTTGGAGATGGCCGGTTGACTCATCGCGAAGGGTTCTGCCAGCTCCGTCACGCTCGCCTCCCCGGCTGCGAGCCGCGCGAGGATGGCCCGTCGGGTCGGGTCGGCCAGCGCCGCGAACGTCGCATCCAGCAGTTCGGTGCTCGCCACGTATAACCTCCTGGTTGTATAACCATGTGGTTTCTATCGTGGATCGACGTCACGGTCAAGAACCCTGGCAGCATGAAAGGCCCCAGCGAACCGCCAGGGCCTTCCATGGGAACCGGATGCGTCAGCAGGCGTACGCCTCCAGGCGCTGGGCCCGCTCCGGTGCGCGCAGCTTCAGCAGCGTCACCTTCTCGATCTGCCGGATCCGCTCCCGGGACAACCCGAACTCGCGGCCGACCTCGTCCAGCGTGCGCTGCCGGCCGTCGTCAAGACCGAACCGGAGCCGGATGACCGCCTGCTCCCGCTGGGACAGGGTGGCCAGCACGACGCTGACCTCGTTGCGCAGCTCACCCTGGGCGGCGGCGTCACCCGGCTCGGTACGCGGGTCCACCGAGGCCACGAAGTCACCGAGGGCGCTCTCGCCGTCGTCGCCGACAGCCTGGTCCAGGCTGACCGGCTCCCGGTCGTAGGAGATCAGCTCGATGACCTGGATCTCGGGGATCTCCAGGGCCCGGGCGACCTCGGCGACAGTGGGTTCGCGGCCCAGCGTCACCGCCAGCTCGCGACGGGCACGGACCATCCGGTTGACCTGCTCGACCATGTGCACCGGGATGCGGATGGTGCGGGCCTGGTCGGCCATCGCGCGGGTGATCGCCTGCCGGATCCACCACGTCGCGTACGTGGAGAACTTGTAGCCCTTGGCGTAGTCGAACTTCTCCACCGCGCGGATCAGACCCAGGTTGCCCTCCTGGATGAGGTCCAGGAACGCCATGCCGCGACCGGTGTAGCGCTTGGCGATGCTGACGACCAGCCGCAGGTTCGCCTCCAACAGGTGGTCCTTCGCGGCGCGGCCCTCCGCGACGATCAGCTCCAGGTCGGCCCGCAGCTCGGCGGAGACCGGGGTGCAGGTCGCGAGCTTCTCGTCGGCGAACAACCCGGCCTCGATGCGCCGGGCCAGGTCGACCTCCTGCGCGGCGGTCAGCAGCTTCGTCCGACCGATCCCGTTGAGGTACGCCCGGACCAGGTCGGTGGAGATGCCACGCTCGTCGGTGGCGTCCAGGTCGGTGAGGACCTCGGAGGTCCCGTCGGTGTCGGTCGTGGTGGCCGGACGCGTCCGGTGTTCCGTCATCTGCAGGACCATCTCTGTCTCTCCCCGTTTCCACGTCTGTGCCGTGTCTCCGGCCCAGCGGTGCCGGTGTGAGACACAGCTTGGCGGGCGGGGCGTAAAACGGGAGTGAGGCGATCGGGCACCCGACAGGAATTGGGTCGGGTCGCTGGTGCGGTGTGTCGTCCGGGTGTGCGGTTGCCCGCCCCGGTTACGTTGCGGACGGTCGGCCAGCTCGGGTCGGCGAGGACGAGAATTGGAGGACGGCGTGGTCTTCAAGCGGCTCATGAAGGCGATGGGCGTCGGCGGCCCGTCGGTGGAGACGGTGCTGGCCAACCCGAACTGCCGCCCGGGTGGCCAGTTGGAGGGGCGCATCCAGGTGGTCGGCGGCGACCATCAGGTCGACATCGACCAGGTGAGCCTCGGCCTGGTCACCCGGGTCGAGGTGGAGAGTGGCGACAACGACTACGACACCACCCAGGAGTTCCACCGCCAGCAGATCACCGGCGCGTTCCGGCTGGAGCCGGGGCAACGCCACGACATCCCGTTCCGCTTCGCCGTGCCCTGGGAGACACCGGTCACCGAGCTGTACGGGCAGCACCTGCACGGCATGACGATGGGTCTGCGTACCGAGTTGGAGGTCGCCCGCGCCGTCGACAAGGGTGACCTGGACGCCGTGTCGGTGCATCCACTGCCCGCGCAGGAGCGACTGCTGGACGCGTTGCTGCGACTGGGCTTCCGGTTCGCCCGCGCTGATGTGGAACGTGGGCACATCTACGGCGTACGACAGACGTTGCCGTTCTACCAGGAGATCGAGTTCAACCCGGCGCCGCAGTACGCCCGCTCGATCAACCAGTTGGAGGTCACCTTCGTTGCCGACGCGCAGCAGATGCAGGTGGTCCTGGAGGTCGACAAGCGCGGCGGCGTCTTCAGCGAGGGCCGGGATGCCTTCGGCCGCTTCACGGTGGACCACGCCACCGCCGACCGCACCGACTGGACCGCCGAACTCGACAACTGGCTCCGCCAGTCCCTGTCCCGCCGAGGCCTCTTCTCGTAACCCAACCCACCCGGCCCTCCCCGCCCCGGTGATCAAGAGGTTTGCGTCAACCTTCGGGCGAGATCTGACGCAAACCTCTTGATCACCGCACTCGGCGGGGGAGGAGGGCTGGGGTTAGAGGTCCAGGAGGAGGGTTTGGGGGCCTACGTTGACGCTTTCCACGAGCATGTGGGCGCGGAAGCGGCCGGTCTCGACAGGTGCTCCGCGCTCGCGCAGGGCGTCGACCACAGCGGTCACCAGTGGTTCGGCCAGCTCGGCGGGGGCGGCCGCCGTCCAGCTTGGACGGCGCCCCTTGCGGGCGTCGCCGTAGAGGGTGAACTGACTGACCACCAGGATCGGCGCGCCGGTGTCGGCGGCGGACCGCTCGCCGTCCAGGATGCGCAGCTCGTGCACCTTGCGGGCCATCGTCTGAGCGGTCTGATCGGTATCGGTGTGGGTCACCCCGAGCAGCACGAGCAGGCCGTTCTCGATCGCGCCGACCACCTCGTCGTCCACTGTCACGCTGGCCCGCCCGACGGTCTGCACCACGGCCCGCATCAGGCGGGCACCCGCTCGATGAAGCCGCGCTCCACCAGGTGCGCCACGATCGGGCCGGCGGCCTCAGCCATCTCGTCGGGCTCGACGTCGTGTGCGGCGGCGAGCAGGGCGAGCTGGTCGCGCAGGGGCAACCGGCCGTCGGCGCCACCGACCAGCGCCAGCACCAGCGGGTCGATCTCCTCGGTCCAGCGCAGGCCGTTCGGCATCGCGAGGACCTGCCGGTCCACCCCCCAACCCTCATCGCCCATGGTGGCCTCCTGCCGCAGCTGGAGGCCCTCGGCGGCCCGGTAGCGCTCGGCGAGCAGCGCCTCGGTGTCGCGTACCCGGAGAAAGTCCTGGCGGTCGAACCAGGCCGCGATCTGGTCGCCCAGCGGTGGCTGCACCCGCTGGCGCAGGTCCTCCACCCGGACCACCGGGTCGGCGTGACCGCCCCGGCGCAGCGAGACGATGCCGAAGCCGATCCCCTCCACCTTGTGCGCGTCGAACCAGTCCAGCCAGGCGGCCATCCGCTGCGGGTCGGCGGTCTCGCCCACGTCGGTGAGCCACAGGTCGACGTACGCCATGGGGTCGGCCACCTCACGCTGGATGACCCAGGCGTCCAGGCCGGTCCCGGCGAACCAGCCGGCCACCCGCTCGTCCCACTCCTCACCGGCGACGTGCACCCAGTTCGCCAGGTACTGCATGGTGCCGCCCTCGGTGAGCAGATCCGGGGCGGCGGCGGCCAGCTCGGCGCCGATCGCGTCACCGACCCGGCCGGAGTCGCGGTAGACGTGCGTGGTCGTACCCGGGCCGACCACGAACGGCGGGTTGCTCACCACCAGATCGAAGCGCCGGCCCGCGACCGGGGCGACCAGGTCGCCGCGCAGCAGCTCCCAGTCCTGACCGTTGAGGGCGGCGGTGGTCGCGGCGAAGCGCAGGGCCCGCTCGGAGAGGTCGGTGGCGGTCACCGAGGCGGCATGGGTGGCCAGGTGCAGGGCCTGGACGCCGGAGCCGGTCCCCAGGTCCAGCGCGGTGTCGACCGGCCGGCGCATGGTGGCGCCGATCAGGGTGTGGGTCGCCCCGCCGATGCCGAGCACGTGCTCGGCGTGCAACGGGCGACCCGGGCGGGCGCTGGACGGCACGTCGGCGAGCACCCACCAGTCGTCCCCGTACGGTTCCAGGTCGACGCCGGCACGCAGGCCGTCGCCGTACCGCTCGACCAGCCCGCCGGCCAGCGCCTCCTCCAGGCTCAGCGGCGTCAGCGCGGCGGCCACCGCGGCCTCCGACTCGGTCTGGTCGCAGATGAACACCCGGATCAGGGTGCCGAGCGGGTCGCCGTCCTCGGTGGCGCGCAACGCGGCGCGATAGTCGTTGCGGGCGACCGCGGCGGTTGCCTGCGCGCCCAGCCTCTCGGCGATGCCGTGGCTGGTGAACCCGGTCCGGGCCAGCGCGGTCCGCAGCGCGTCGACACCGGCGGGGGAGAGCAGCATGTCGTGTTCGTCCACGCAGCCATCCTGCCTTCCGCCGCGACGTCGGGCGCGGCCACCCGCCGGATCGAACCCGGAGCGTCGGTGGTCGTCCGCAACAGGCGGCCGGGCAGGATGGAGCCATGACGCTCGTACTCCCCATCGACCCCGAGGCCAACCGGTTGCTGGAGCGCAGCCCGCTGGCCCTGCTCCTCGGCATGGTCCTCGACCAGCAGGTGCCGATGGAGAAGGCGTTCTCCTCGCCGTACGTGCTGACCCAGCGGCTCGGTCATGACCTGGACGCGGCGGAGCTGGCCGGGTACGACCCGGAGGCTCTCGTCGCGCTCTTCGCCCAGCCGCCCGCGTTGCACCGGTTCCCGAAGGCGATGGCGGCCCGGGTGCAGGAGGTCTGCCGGGTGCTGGTGGAGCGCTACGACGGTGACGCGGCGTTGCTCTGGTCCGACGTCGCCGACGGGCCGGAGCTGCTGCGCCGGGTTTCCGGGCTGCCCGGCTTCGGTAAGCAGAAGGCGCAGATCTTCGTGGCCCTGCTCGGCAAGCGGTTCGGGGTGACCCCGCAGGACTGGCGACAGGCTGCCGGCGGCTACGGCGATCCGGGCGCGTACCGGTCCGTGGCCGACGTCACCGACGTCGATTCGCTGCGCCAGGTGCGGGAGTACAAGCAGCAGATGAAGGCCGCGGCCAAGGCTGCGGGGGGATAGATCAGGCGGCGGTGGGGTGCGCCAGGGAGGCCAGCGCGCGCCGGACGTCGGCGAGCGAGACTGTCGCCGAGTCGTCCAGGTCGGCCAGGCCGGCCTCGATCCACTGGCGCATCAGGGTGGTGACCCCGATGCCTCGGGCGTCGGCGGCGGAGCGCACCCGCTCGTAGGTCTCCAGCGGCAGCCGGACCGACCTGCTGACCATCGGCACGTCGGTGTCGGGGGTGGGGAGGTCCACCGCCGGGCTCTCGTCGATCAGCTCGGCGATCCGGTCGTCGCCGCTGTGGAACTGCTTGGTCGCGTCGTTCCGGTGCATCGTCACGGCCTCCTCATCGGCGAGATCTCCGCACGGCCTCGTCGTAGCGCTTGGACTCGGCGTCGCTCAGCTCACGAGCGGAGAGGATGTCCCAGTCGTTGTCGGTGCCATCGGCCTCGGCGAGCAGCACCGCCAGTCGGCGGCCCCGACGGGCGGCGGCGTAGACCACCATCACGTCGTCGCCCAGATGGCGGATGACCCGTCGGGCGCTGTGCAGCGCCTCCCAGACTTCCCCGGGCGTGACGTCGTAGACCCTCAGGTTGGCCAACGCCTCGTCGGTGAAGCTGAACCTGCTGCCCACGCTGGCGAGCGTACCACGCACGTAACACGTGGCGTGATGACTCGAAGTTCGCTGATCACGGCCTCGCGGTGACAGGATGAGGGGTAATCCCCTCGTAGGAGGTCCATGGTGAAGCGTCAGGCGTACCAGCCGATTCTCATCACCGACGCCTCGCGCAGCCAGGACGATCAGCTCAACAGTCGCCAGCGCCGCTATGTCCTGATGATGGGCATCCGGGTGCTGTGCATCATCGTCGGCGCGATCCTGGTCGGTGCGAACGCCCCACTGCTCTGGCTCTGGCTGCCGCTGTGCGGCCTCGGCATGGTGCTCATCCCCTGGCTGGCCGTGCTGCTGGCCAATGACAGGCCGCCCAAGGAGGAGCACCGGCTCGCCAACCGGTTCCACCCCCGCCGGCAGGACGACACGCCGCCGATGAGCCTCACCGCCGAGGAACGCCCGCACAAGGTCATCGACGCCGAACCCTGACCCGCGAACGGGCCAGGGTTCGTAACCGTCAGGGCTGCGGACGTGCGCCGGCGGTGGAGACGGCCATCGCCCCCAGGTCGGTGGCGCGGCTCAGCGCCGCGGCCGGGGTGGCACCCGCGAGCCACGCGGTGAGCAGGCCAGCCGCGAAGGCGTCGCCGGCCCCCGTGACATCCACCACCGCCGTCCGGCGGGCTGAAGCCACGTGGACCGCCCCGGTGCGGTCCACCCAGACCGCGCCGGCCGCCCCGCGCTTGACCACCACCCGCCGGGCCGTCGCCGACAACACCCGCCCCTGCGCCGCCGGGTCCAGCCCGCCGGCCAGCGCCGTCGCCTCGTCCGCGTTGACCAGCAGCAGGTCGATGTCGCGTACCCAACTCAGGAACACCGCCGCGCCGACCCGCCGCAGCGGCGCCGCGGACGCCGCGTCGACGCTGATGGTGAGCCCACGCTCGCGCGCCGCGGCCAACGCCCGCAGCCCCGCGCCGCGCGACCCGGCGTCCAGCAGGGTGTACGCGGACAGGTGCAGATGCCCGGCGTCGGGCGCCCCAGCGACGGCCCGCTCGACGTGCGCGCCGCTCAGCCGCAGGTTCGCGCCCCGCTGGCTGACCATGGTCCGCTCGTCGTCGGCCGCCAACACGATCACCGTGCCGGTGGGTACGCCCTCGATCCGCTCGACCGCGCAGTCGACGCCCGCCCGGGTCAGTTCGGCCACCCGGTCCCGCCCCGCGTCGTCGTCACCGACCGCGCCGACGAGCGTGACGTCCACCCGTTGTGCGGCGACCCAGGCAGCGGTGTTGGCCGCCTGACCGCCACCGCCGAGACTGATCTCCGCCCCGGTGTCCGAGCCGGCCGCGAGGGGCCCGGACAGCACGGCGACCACGTCGGTGATCACGTCGCCGACGACGACCACCCGGGCCGGTCGCGTCACGCCGGGGCGGTGGTGCTGCGGGCCGCCGCGGCGACCGCGATCCGCGCGGCCAGGTCGGCGTTGCGCAGGATGATCCGGACGTTCACCGCCAGGCTCGCACCCTCGGTGGCCGAGTGGAAGTGCGCCAGCAGGTACGGCGTGACGGCCTTCCCGGTGATGCCGTCCCGATCCAGCAGGGCCAGGCCCTCGGCGAGAGTCCGGTCGTGCAGCTCCGGGTCGAGCTGCTCGTCGACCGGCAGCGGGTTGGCGACGAGCAGTCCGCCGGTGTGCACGGCGTGCTCGTCCCGGGCGGCCAGCACGGCGGCGACCTGCTCCGGCGAGTCCACCGACCAGTCCAGGTCGAAACCGGCGTCGGTGAGGTAGAAACCGGGGAACCGGCGCGTGCGGTAACCGACCACGGCGACGCCGAGGGTCTCCAGGCGCTCCAGCGTCGCGCCCACGTCGAGGATCGACTTGACTCCGGCGCAGACCACAGCGATCGGGGTCTGGGCCAGGGTGGTCAGGTCCGCCGACTCGTCGAAGGTGTGCGCTGCCTCCCGGTGCACCCCACCCAGCCCGCCGGTGGCGAACACCCCGATCCCGGCCGCGGCGGCCACCGCGCTGGTCGCTGCCACTGTCGTCGCGCCGTCCGCGCCTGTCGCCGCCGCCACCGCGAGGTCGCGGACCGAGAGCTTGGTCACTCCGTCGACGGTGGCGAGGCGGGTCAGCTGCGCGTCGTCGAGGCCGACCACCACCTCGCCGCGGATCATCCCGATCGTGGCCGGAACGGCCCCGGCGTCCCGAACCGCCTGCTCGATCTCCCTGGCCACCCGCAGGTTCTCCGGCCGGGGCAGGCCGTGCGAGACGATGGTGCTCTCCAGGGCGACGACGGGTCGGGCGTCGCGGAGGGCTTCGGCGACCTCGGTGCCGTAGCTGATGCGAAATTCAGTCACATTGGCACCGTACGGGGTCGGGTGTCCGCCGGCCTCAAGTGGACCCGGCCGTCATGACCTGCCAAACTTGTCGGTCGGAGGTGCAGACGTGAGCACAGAGGTTCTCGAGCGTCCGGAGCTGAAGGACGCCGACACCGGTCCTGAGATGTTCCACTACGTCCGCAAGGAGAAGATCGCCGAGAGTGCCGTCATGGGCACCTTCGTCGTCGCGCTCTGCGGCGAGACGTTCCCGGTCACCAAGGCGGCCAAGCCGGGTTCGCCGGTCTGCCCCAAGTGCAAGGAGATCTACGACTCGTACCGCTCGTGAACGCGGGCCGGCATCCCGGCCCGCGACGTAGCCTGCGGCGGTGACCACCTCCACCGCCCTGCTCCTCGCCGACCTGACCGGGGTGGCGGTCTTCGCCGCGTCGGGTGCCTCGGCGGCGGTGGCGAAGCGACTGGACCTCTTCGGCGTCGCCTTCGTCGGCTTCGTGGCCGCCCTCGGCGGTGGGATCCTGCGGGACCTGGTCATCGATGAGGTCCCGCCGCTGGCCTTCGCCGACTGGCGGTACGCGGCCACCGCCGCGATCACCGCGCTCGCCGTCTTCTGGCTGCACCCCCAACTGGCCCGACTGCGCACCGTAGTCCTGGTGCTGGACGCGGCCGGTCTGGCGCTGTTCACCGTCACCGGCACGCTCAAGGCGCTCGACGCCCAGGTGCCGGCAGTCGGCGCCTGCCTGATCGGCATGCTCACCGCGATCGGCGGCGGGCTCGGCCGCGACCTGCTCACCGCCGAGATCCCGGTGGTGCTGCGCCGGGAGATCTACGCGGTGGCCGCGCTGGCCGGCTCGATCCTGGTGGTGGTCCTGTACGCCACCGACCAGACCGGGCCGGTGCCGCTCACCGCCGCCGCCGTCCTGGTGTTCGGGCTACGCCTGATCGCACTACGACGACGGTGGTCCGCCCCGGTGGCGACGCTGCGCCCGCCACGCACCGGTGACCCTGAGTGGTGAGGCCCCTTCCGCCGGGGTGACAGATGTGACCAGCGTGGCGTCGCCTGGGACGTCGGGCCGGCGCTGGTTATGCTGAGTCGGCCTTCGCGGCAGCTTCTGCGCGGAGGCGTTTTCATGGGCGGCGGTCACCGTGGCCCTCGCCCCGGATCCGCCGTCGTGCGGTCGGAGAGGAGCTTCGCGTGGCAGCCCGGACGCCGGTGCTCGAGACGTTCCCGGCGCTGCGCGCCTGGCAGCGTAAGGCCCTGGTCGAATACCTGCGCCGGCGTACCGAGGACTTCACCGCGGTCGCCACCCCCGGCGCCGGTAAGACCACCTTCGCCCTGCGGATCGCGGCCGAACTGCTCGGTGACGGCACCGTCGAGGCGGTCACCGTCGTCGCGCCGACCGAGCACCTGAAGAACCAGTGGGCCGAAGCCGCGGCCCGGGTGGGCATCCAGCTCGACGCGGCGTTCCGCAACGCCGACGTGCACTCCGCGGCCGACTTCCACGGGGCGGTGGTCACCTACGCGCAGGTGGGAATGGCCCCGCAGGTGCACCGGCGGCGCACCATGACTCGACGCACCCTGGTCATCCTCGACGAGATCCACCACGCGGGTGACTCCCGATCCTGGGGCGACGGGGTCAAGAACGCCTTCGAACCCGCCGTACGCCGGCTGATGCTCACCGGCACCCCGTTCCGCTCCGACGACAACCCGATCCCGTTCGTCAGCTACGAACGGGGCGGGGACGGGCTGCTGCGCTCCCGCGCCGACTCGGTGTACGGCTACTCCGACGCCCTCCGCGACGGCGTGGTCCGGCCGGTGCTCTTCCTGGCGTACTCCGGGGAGACCCGCTGGCGAACCAACGCGGGGGAGGAGCTGGCCGCCCGCCTCGGTGAACCCATGACGCAGGATCTGGTGGCGCAGGCCTGGCGCACCGCCCTGGACCCTGCCGGCGACTGGATGCCGCAGGTCCTGCGGGCCGCCGACGCCCGACTCACCGTGCTGCGCAACGCCGGCATGGCCGACGCCGGCGGGCTGATCATCGCCACCGACCAACAGACCGCCCGCTCGTACGCCAAGCTGATCGAGCAGGTGACGGGCGAGAAGGCCGCCGTGGTGCTCTCCGACGACCAGGGCGCTTCCGCGCGGATCGCGACCTTCGCGGCGTCCGACCAGCGGTGGTTGGTCGCGGTGCGGATGGTGTCCGAAGGGGTCGACATCCCGCGACTTGCGGTCGGGGTCTACGCCACAAGTGCCAGCACGCCGCTCTACTTCGCCCAGGCGATCGGCCGGTTCGTCCGGGCCCGCCGGCCCGGGGAGACCGCGTCGGTGTTCCTGCCCAGCGTGCCGCACCTGCTCGGGCTGGCCAGCGAGATGGAGACCGAGCGGGATCACGTACTCGGCAAACCAAAAGAATCCGATGGCTTCGACGACGACCTGCTGGAACGAGCGCAGCGCGACGACCAGGCCAGCGGCGAGTTGGAGAAGCGCTTTGCCGCGCTCTCGGCCACCGCCGAGCTGGACCAGGTGATCTTCGACGGCGCGTCGTTCGGCACCGCGGCGCAGGCCGGCACCCCCGAGGAAGAGGAATACCTCGGCCTGCCCGGTCTGCTCACCGCCGATCAGGTGTCGCTGCTGCTGACCAAGCGGCAAGCCGCACAACTCGCCGCCCAGCGCCGCCGTACCGCCGACGGGCCCGCTCAGCCGGCCGCTGCGCCCACCGCAGCGCCGCCGGCACCCATGAGCGCCGCCCAGCGCCGCGTGGCGCTACGGCGCCAACTGAACGCTCTGGTGGCGGCCCGGCACCACCGCACCGGCCAACCGCACGGCAAGATCCATGCCGAGTTGCGCCGCCTCTGCGGCGGCCCGCCCAGCGCCCAGGCCACCATCGAGCAGCTCGAGGAACGCATCGCCACCGTTCAGACCCTCTAGACCCACCGACACCATCCGCCCCCGCCCGACGCGCCCGCTCGCCTCTGCGCCCCGGGCCCGGGCCAAGATCGTGCTCGAACAGGTTGTAGTGGTGTCGGCGCGCCTGTGAGGCCACTACTTCCTGGTTCAAGCGCGACCTTCGGCGCGGAGCGTTCAAGATCCGCACAACGTCGGTGATGTTGCTGCCTCGGAGGCCCGGGAGGCAGCAACATCCGGGAAAGTGCGCGGATTTTGGCGGACGTTCCGGCCCCGTGACCCGGGCGTGTGCGGAGTGCCCCGGCACCGAGCACGCCGGGGCGAAGGGTTCGGGTCTGGGCACGGAAAAGCCGGCCGGAGACACCCTCGGGGTGCCTCCGGCCGGCTATGTCGGTTTGCGGATTTAGTTCGCCATCAGATCGGCGCCACGCCAGCTGAAATCGGGCTCCGTCGCGAACCGCTCGGTGATCTTCACGAGATCCTCCGCGTACTTGTTCGCATGGTGCCCACAGAACACCAGCTCGCTCCCACCCGCCAGAGTGATCCGGAGCTTCCCGGCAGCATTGCAGCGGTCGCACCGTTCATCGGCGGCTGGGGGCGCCACCGTCTCGGGCGGCGGCGTGAGGGTCGGGGTCATCGCCTTCCTCCTCTGGTCGTCACCGATGAACAATCTCTTCGGTCGTTGCTCACCTATCGTGCAACACCCTTACTAGGCACTGCCTTCCCTGTGTGCCCGCGGGGGACCGAGGTCACACCTGGCAGGGACAGTGTGCCGTGCACCCAGGGTGCCACGTCAACGATCACATTCGTGCATCCGGACGATCACCATCTGGTGTTGCACACCAGGTGGTCAAAACGACACGTTCGGTTGACGAAACCCGGTCAGTCCAGGTAATCCCTGAGGACCTGCGAGCGGGACGGGTGGCGCAGCTTGGACATCGTCTTGGACTCGATCTGCCGGATCCGCTCCCGGGTCACCCCGTAGACCTGGCCGATCTCGTCCAACGTCCGTGGCTGGCCGTCGGTCAGGCCGAAGCGCAGACGTACCACACCCGCCTCACGCTCGGAGAGCGTCTGCAGCACCTGCTGGAGCTGGTCCTGCAGGAGCGAGAACGAGACCGCGTCCACCGCGACCACGGCCTCGGAGTCCTCGATGAAGTCACCGAGCTGGCTGTCGCCCTCGTCACCGATGGTCTGGTCCAGCGAGATGGGCTCCCGGGCGTACTGCTGGATCTCCAGCACCTTCTCCGGTGTGATGTCCATCTCCTTGGCCAGCTCCTCCGGAGTGGGCTCACGGCCCAGGTCCTGGAGCAACTCGCGCTGTATGCGGCCGAGCTTGTTGATGACCTCGACCATGTGCACCGGGATGCGGATGGTGCGGGCCTGGTCGGCCATCGCGCGGGTGATCGCCTGCCGGATCCACCAGGTCGCGTACGTGGAGAACTTGTAGCCCTTGGTGTAGTCGAACTTTTCGACCGCGCGGATCAGACCGAGGTTGCCCTCCTGGATGAGGTCCAGGAACGCCATGCCGCGACCCGTGTACCTCTTCGCGAGGGACACCACCAGTCGGAGGTTCGCCTCCAGGAGGTGGTTCTTGGCCCGCTCGCCGTCGCGGGAGATCCAGCCCAGGTCACGGACCATGTCCCGGACGAGCTTCTCCTCGCCCTCGTCGGCGGCCCGCAGTCGCTCGGCGGCGTAGAGCCCGGCCTCGATCCGCTTGGCCAGCTCCACCTCCTGCTCGGCGTTGAGCAGCGGAACCTTGCCGATCTGCTTCAGGTACGCACGGACCGAGTCGGCGGAGGCGGTGAGCTCGGCGTCTCGCCGGGCCTGCTTGAGGGCCTCGGACTCCTCGTCGTCCCATTCGAAGTCGTTGTCGGTCGCCGAAGCGGCCGCGTCGGTCTCGGCAGCCTGGGTCAGCTCGGCCGGCTCCTCGACCACCACGTCCTCGATGGCCGCGGCCAGCTCCTCCGGGTCGATCTCGCCCTCGGCGCCCTCACCCTTGGCCTTGGTGCCGGCCTTGGCGCCAGCGGCGGCGACCGTCGCCTTGGTGGCCCGGGTCGACTTGGTGGCCTTCGCCGCGGCAGCGCCGTCGGCGGGGGTGCCGGTGGCCTTGCGTGCGGCCACCTTGCGTGGGGCCGGCGCGGACGGCGTGTCGTCGGAGGCGGGCGCCTGCTTCGGGGCGGGCGCGGCGGCCTTCTTGGTGGTCTTGGCGGTGGTGGCCCGGGATGCCGGCGTGGTCGAGCGGGCCGCGGCGACGCGGCGGCGGGTGCTCGCCGAGCCGTCGACCACCACTGTCACCCCCGCCTCGGAGAGTGCCCGCAGAATCTTCTTGGCCTGGGCCGGAGTCACCTCGGCGGACTCGACGGTGCGCGCGAGCTGGGCCGACGTGAGCTGACCGCCGGCGCTCTGCGCGTGGGCGATCAGGGTGTCGGTGAGCGAGCGAACGTCGGCGCCGGTCTGGCGGGGTTCTGTCACGAATGACCTTCCGGAGGCGAAGAGCGGGCACGGCCGGGTTGTCCGGCACAGCGAGGGGCAACCGGGCCGGGCGATGTGGTTGAGGGACCCTCGTGTCTCGGGCCGGCCGGTGGTCGGCGGTCCGTGGCGCGTGGGCAGGGGTGAATTGTAACGCCGTCTGCGGCGATCATCCTGCGCCGCACTGCGTAACGGCAGTAGGACCGCCGATTCGGCGCTGATGTGGACTTTGTAAGGATGATACTCGCGCGGGGCCCCGAACGCCCCGGTCGTGCGGGAAGGGGACGTTGGGATGGACCGTTCGGCGCCGTCACCTCGGGAACTTCTGGCGGTCGCGCTCGGCGTCGCCCGGGACGCGGCGGCCACCGCGTACCGGATGCGGGTCGAGGGTGTTTCCGTGGCGGCGACCAAGAGCACCGTCACCGACGTGGTCACCGCGGCCGACCGGGCGGTCGAGCGGCAGGTGCTGGACGCGTTGCGGGAGTTGCGACCCGACGACGCGGTGCTCGGCGAGGAATACGGTACCCGCGACACCGGGCCGGTCGCCCCGGGCGGGGTGCGATGGATCGTCGATCCGATCGACGGGACCGTCAACTACCTCTACGGGCTGCCGCACAGCGCGGTGTCGTTGGCGGCCGAGGTGGACGGGGTGGTGGTCGCCGGGGTGGTGCGCAACGTGCACACCGGCGAGGAGTGGACAGCCACGGTCGGGGGCGGGGCCTGGCGCGACGGTGTCCGGTTGCGTTGCTCCGGCGAGGTCGATCTGGGGCAGGCGCTGGTCGGCACCGGCTTCGGATACGACGCCGGTCGTCGCGCGCACCAGGGCCAGGTGGTCGCCGGGCTGATCGCTCACGTACGGGACATCCGCCGGTTGGGTGCCGCCGCCCTGGACCTGTGTCTGGTCGCGGAGGGCCGGCTCGACGCGTACTTCGAAAAGGGCCTCGCGGCCTGGGACCTGGCGGCGGGCGGGCTGGTGGCCGCGGAGGCGGGGGTGCGGGTCGGCGGCCTGTCC
>NZ_JBSFBM010000140.1:0-17026 GCF_053592955.1 Micromonospora sp. NPDC002411
GGATCTGCCGCGACAGGACCGGCTGGGCGATGTGCAACCGCGCGGCGGCGCGGCCGAAGTGCAACTCCTCCGCGACCGCGACGAAGTAGCGGAGCTTGCGCAGATCGACGTCCATCGGACCCCCCGTCCGCCTCGCACGCGCCTGACCCACCCCACGATACCCGTCGGGTATCACAGCAGGTGAAAGAGGTCTTGGACGCGAGCACGGGCACCGACGCACGGTGGTAACCGTCAGCGAAACACGATCCGGAAGGACCCGATCATGACCCTCACCGACCAGCGCGTCGTCGTCCTCGGCGGCACCTCGGGAATCGGGCTCGCCACCGCCACCCGGGCCGCCCACGAGGGCGCTCAGGTCGTGGTCGCCTCCCGCAACCAGCGCAGCGTGGACCGCGCCCTCGCCGCCCTGCCGGCAGGCACCCAGGGGTACGTCGCGGACCTCACCAACCCCACCGACGTGTCCCGCCTGTTCCAGGGGCTCGGCCCGTTCGACCACCTCGTCTTCACCGCCGGCGAACCGCTCGCGCTGATGTCCGTCGACGCCCTCGACCTCGCCGCCGCCCGCACCGCCTTCGACCTGCGCTACTTCGGCTCGCTGGCGGCTGTCAACGCGGCACTGCCGTACCTGCGACCCGGCGGGTCGATCACCCTCACCACCGGCACCGCCAACCACCGGCCGAACGCGGGCTGGTCGGTGGCGTCCAGCATCACCGGGGCGATCGACGCGCTGGTCCGTTCGCTCGCTGTCGAACTCGCCCCGATCCGGGTCAACGCCGTCTCCGCCGGCGTCATCCGCTCACCGCTGTGGGACTCGCTGCCCGAGGACACCCGAGAGCAGATGTACGCCCAGCTCAGCGCGTCACTGCCGCTCGGTCGGGTGGGCGAACCCGAGGAGGTCGCCGAGGCGTTCACCTACCTCCTCCGGTCGACCTACGCCACCGGCACGATCGTGACCGTGGACGGCGGCACGCTCCTCGCCTGACCCGCGACAGGCGGATCTTGACGCCGGAGCCGGCGTCGAGATCCGCGCTCGTGAGGCCCCTACGTCCCGGAAGTTGTGGTTTCCGCACGACTGCGGCGGCTCTCAGCGAAGCTCTTCGGCCAGCCCGACGACGATGCCCTCGGGGCCGCGGACGTAGCAGAGCAGGAAGATGTCCCCGTACCGCTCCACCTCCCCGACGAGTTCGGCCCCGTGGCCGCGCAGACGGGCGATCGTGTCCTCGACGTCGTCGACGGCGAACATGATGCGACGGATGCCCAGTGTGTTCGCCGGCGCATCCCTCGGCTCGGCGCTGATCGCCTTCGGCGTGTGGAACATCGCCAGCTCGACCTTGCCGTGACCGTCCGGGGTCCGCAGGATCGCGACCTCCTGCCGCACGTCGTCCACAGCGATGACCCGCTCCACCCACCGCCCTTCGACCGGACCTCTCCCCTCCACCTCCATGCCGAGCTCGACGAAGAACGCAATGACAGCGTCGAGGTCTTCGACCACGATGAGGACGTTGTCCATCCGCTGGATCGCCATGCTGGAACTCCTCGGGTGCGGTGCGGTCACGGTCGCCGCGTTCTCCCGGGGGACGGAGCCGCTTGGCCGTTCTCGACATCCGGAGCAGCCGGTCCGTCGCGTCGTCGCGGGCTAGCCGTCCGCCCGGCTCTTCGGAGGTACGAGGGTTTTCAGCAAACCAGTCTCCACGTCGTACTCGTAACCAGATATTTTGATCTTGGCCGACACCAACGGGGCATCGATGAGCTTCCGCACGTCGGCGGGCACGGTCTGGGCCGGATCGAAGACGGCCTGCTCGGCAAGAGCGACGTCGTCGCCGCCCCGCTCGGCGAACCCTCTCAGCAGCGCATCATCGTCCAGGCCCCGGCCGCAACCCGTGTGGTGCACGACGGCCAGATCGAACCAGTCGGCGTCCGGCGCCTTGACCTCGTGCAGGTAACTGATCCACGCCAGATCCTGGATCACGGCTGGAGTGACCCGGCCACCCAGGGTGCGGGCGACGACGGCGTCACCGAGCGCCAGACCGAAGATGAAGGCCGGGTCGACTCGCGGGTCGAGACAGGTGATGACGTACAGCTGCTGGTTGGGGACGAAGGGAATTACCGGGACGCGATCCTTGGCGTCCGTAGCAGCGAAACGGACGTTGCGCTGTAGCAGGTCGTCGATGGTGCCCATTTGCGGAGCCTAAGCGAGGCGCCTCGCCCTCCGGCCCGGAACGCTGCGGTCGGGCCGCTACGGGGTGAGGACGATTCGCCCGAAGACCTGGCCGGCGTCCATCTTCTGGTGGGCCGCAGCCGCCTGCTGCAACGGCAGCACCTCGTGCACCACGGCGACCAGTTCGCCACGGATCGCGGCGGTGAACTGCTCGCGTCGCACGGCCTGGCGGGCGGATTCCGGCACCGTCGCGGCGCTGAAGGTGGCGAACGACATCGACTTCTGGAATGCCGTCATCAGCCTCGCGCCGAAGTCTGCTGGCGGCTGGCCTCCGACCGCGCCGACGACCACGAGGCGGCCGTTGGGGTTGAGCCTGTCGAAGAACGCGGGCATGCCGTCGCCGGCGACGACGTCGATGATCACGTCGTAGGCGGAGGGGTCGGCGGGGCCTCCCGTACCCGAACGATCCAGCACGTGGGTGGCGCCGAGGCTGCGCAGCCGCCGACCACGCTCGGGCGACGAGGTGGTGACCGCGACGGCACCGGCGCCACGGCGGCTCGCGACCTGCACCGCCATGATCCCGATGCTGCCGGCCGCACCGCGTACCAGCACGGACTCCCCGGCCGAGAAGTGCGCGTGGGCGAGACCGAAGTGGGCCACGATCCCGGAGCTGCCGAGCGTCACGGCATCGACGACGGAGAGGCCCGCCGGGACGGGCAGGACCTCCGAGATCGGCGCTGTTGCCTGTTCGGCGTACCCACCGCCGGTACCGGTGAACGCCCACACCCGCTGCCCGATCCACGCCGGGTCGACGTCCTCGCCGACCTCGGTCACCGTCCCCGCCACCTCGCCGCCGAGGACGTGCCCCTCTCGGAAGCCGTAGGCGGCGAGAGCACCGCTTCGGATCATGACGTCGGCACCCGCCACACCGACCGCCTCGACGGTGATCAAGACCTGTGCCGAAGCCGGAACCGGGTCAGGGATGTCGGTCACCACCAACCCGCGAGGATCGCCGAACTCCCTGATGGTGACTGCCTTCACTGGTGTGCCTCTTCTCGACCTGAATCGCCTGGTGATCAGCACGAACGGTAGTGGACGCCTGCGTCCGTTTAGCTAAAGTGAGAGCGTGACCGAGCATGTGACTCGAAACCTGCGGTCGGACGCGCTGGACAACCGCCAGCGCATCCTCGAAGCCGCCCGGACGATCTTCGCCACCGACGGCATGGACGTGCCGATGCGCGAGATAGCCCGCAGGGCAGGAGTCGGCCCCGCCACGCTCTACCGCCGCTTCCCCACCAAGCAGGCGTTGGCTACCGAGGCGTTCGCCGAGCAGATGGACGCGTGCCACGTCATCGTCGACGAAGGGCTCGCCGACCCGGACCCGTGGCATGGCCTGTGCCTGGTGATCGAGAAGCTCTGCGAGCTGCACGCCCGGGACCGTGGCTACACCACCGCGTTCACGACGGCCTTTCCGCACGCCGTGGATCTCGCCGCGAAGCGCGAAGCGGCGCTCGCCTCACTCGCCGAACTGAGCCGTCGCGCCAAGAGCACCGGCCACCTGCGGTCCGACTTCGTCCTGGACGACCTCATCCTCATCCTGATGGCCAACGGCGGTTTGCACGCCACCTCGACGCACGCCCGGGTGGCCGCCTCCCGCCGGTTCGCCGCGCTCGCCATCCAGGCGTTTCGCGCCTGATCGATGCCGCTCCTGTGGTTCAATGGCTCTCCGGTAGGTCCGACGAGGTGGAGGCACCACTCCCCTCCTCCTCGATACGGCGCTGGTCGGCCAGGTAGTCGGCCAGCCGCGGATCGGCCTGGAGCGCATCGCCCCGCAGGTAGCTCGCGACGGCCCGCCGGGTGGCCTGGCGATGGAGGTACTCCAGGGCGTCGACCTGGCCTCTGCCGTACCGGCGCAGAACCGCGATCACCTCTTCGGCGTCAACAGTGAAGTCGTCGAGGGAGAGCAAGGAGTACGTCCGCCGCCCGTCGTGTCTGCCGGCCGACCGTCCCCGCAGCCGGACACCGGGAGCCAGGCGAAGCTCCAGGCGCCCCCTGTCCCAGTTCTCCCCAACCTTCACCACCGCAAGCGACTCGACCGACTCCCAGGGCAGTCGCGTCGTGAACCCCCGCAGGCGGAGCGTCAGCCCAGCGGCGTCCACCTCGATCAGGAAGGGCCACAGAAGTGCGAGCAGAGCAATGAGGGAGAGAACGACAGTGACTGCGCCCAACAACCCGTACAGCGGCGCCTTGTTGTGGAAATGGTGGCCGGGATCAGCCAATGCCGCACGCGCCGCCCAGACGACCCCCGCGCCGAACACAGCGAGACCGATCCGGCGGCGCCGCACCTTGGCGGTGTTCCGCAACAGCCGCTCGCGCCCCTTCACTCGCCCATGATGCAGCTCGCCGGCAAGTCCAGTTCCCCCGCCCGGGAGGACGACCCGGTCCCGGCGCGTCTGTCAGCGCCGAGCCGACCAGTCCGTCGTCTCCAGAACGGGGTGACGCTCGATGGCATCGATCAGCGAAACAGATCCGCTGACCTTGCTGCCCTGCAGGTCGTAGTCCGTCCACACCATCCAGGACCGATCCACGGGCCACAGATTCGTCGGTGAGAACCCGTAGCGTCCTCCGCGCTCCGCGATCAGGCCGGGCACTGCCGACAACGGGCCGCGCCACACGTGGAGCTTGTCGAAATCCCCGGTGGGCACGGATGCGTAGAAGGCGACGCACTCCGTGCCAGGGCCGGCGACCGAGTGCTGGCTCAGGGCGTCAAGCAGGGCATCGAGGCTCTCCTCGTCGAGAGAACCCTCAGGTGGTGGCTGGATGTCAGCGGGCCAACTGCTGTGGGGAAACCAGCTGTAGCTTGGCGGGAGGGTCCGATCCCGTTCCGGCTCCGCCCCTCGGGCCAGGTACGTCGACCAGAGCACCCGTTGCCAGGGGCCACCGGGCCGGGACACGTAACCCAACGGTATGCCGGTCTCGGTCGTGTCCTCGTCGAGGTTGATGCCACCGACGACCAGCGGCGCAAGGTCTCCGGCGTCGAGCCCGCGGCGAAGGATGTCGTCGTGCGTGCCCAGACGCGCGAGGCCAGGGTTCTCGTACATCGCATGGAGGATCCAGGTCGACGACTCCCACCCGACCGGGTTGTAGCCGGTGAGCGCCTCGTGATCAGGGCGGTCTGCGAGCCAGGTCAACAAGCTGGCGGGGTCCTCGACCCGTTCCATGGACACAGTCGCCATTGTCCGTACCGGTGCTGGGTCCGATCAACGAGGTCGACCACCGGACCCGCGCGCTACCACCGCCGATGCCATTCGAGGTGCCCCCGGTGCGCCACCGTCGGGGCATCCCCGCGCTCGACGTACAGCACCTCATCCTCGACCCATCAGACGTCGCCGGCGCGAAGGAGGACCGGCGCTTCCAAGGTCAGAGCAAGGCGACAGCCGTCAGAGCTGCTGGGCAAGCCTCCAGGTCGTCCACCAACTCCGCTCGGCCTGCGGTGACGGGCTCGGTCTTCACGCCACCATCCTGCCGTGCTGCCAGCCGTCGCAGGCCTTCCGCCGTTCATCGACCGCTGGGACCATCGTCCGATGAACGAGCGGCCTCCAGTCACGAGCGCACCTGACGACCCCGCCAGTCGACTGGGCGCCTCTCGGTCGATCGTGCCCCTCGCCACCGCCCTCCGGCGATGGGCCATCGGCCTGGCCATCGGGACTCTCCTCGTCCTGGCCCTGTCATGGTTCTACTCCGAGGGCTTCTTCGCGATCCTCAGCGCGTTGGGCTTCGTCCACCACCAGGGTGACCGACGCTCGGGCTGGGCTGTCGCCGCAGCCTGGCTGACCGCAATGCCGGTGGCATTGATTGCTGCCTGGATGTTGCAGGGCTGGCTGCCCCAACCGTGGGACGGCATCCTGTGCGCCGGAATCGGGTCCCTCCTCGGGACCGTCAGTTACGCGGCCGTGACCCGGGCCGGCCACCGGACGCCGCAGCCCGGGCCCTGACAGCATCTCGCGCCGACCGTCACACCGCCGCCGGTGGCGACAACCGCATTTTCTGCCAGTTGCGGAACACGAAGCGGTGTACCGACTTCAACCCGACCCACAGAGCCGGATACAGAGCCGCACGGCCGAACCCGCGCACCGTGACCGTCGTCGTCCGGGTGACCCGGGTGCCGCGCGCTGTCGGGGCCAACTCGAACACATCCCCGAGCTGGTCGACGAAGCGGTGGAAGCCCAGGTCCGTCGACTCCATGTGGAACGCCAACCGGGCCGGCGGTTCCCACGTCGTGATCCGCTGCCGCACCACACCCTGCTCCGACACACACTGCCGGGCGGCGCCCACCTCACCCGGGCCGTCCGGCAGGCGACACGTCGTCGGCCGGGGCGTACCCAGATAGAAGACCGGACACCGGGGCTGCAACTCCAGGCGCGAGTCGCACAGCGCCGGCCACAACACCTCCGGCGGGTGGGGCATCATCCAGCGCGTGCGCACCATCATGCCGGTAACGGTAGCTGCGGCATCGACAGTGCACTGTCCGGTGGAGGGACTACCTGGCGTTGTCTCGGTCACCTGTGGCCGAGGGCGCTAGCTTCCTCCGATGAGCTACGACATGGTCGTCCAGCGGTTCGAGCAGGGCGAGGCGGCGCCGATGGAGGGAAAGGCGTTCCTGGCCGTCTTCGAGCCTCACGTCGACCGTAGGGAACCTCAATACCGCTACTGGCATATCAGCGCCGACGAGGGCGGCACGGCAGACGTCTACGCCGCACTCGCCGGCGGCACTCTTGACAGTCTCATGATCAGCCGATTCTCCGCCGGCTCCATTCTCGACACGCTCGTCAGGTACATCGGGCTCGCCGATGCCGTCGTGCTTCCACCTGGCTGCCCCACTCTGCCCGCGCACGAAGGGCAGAGGCAGCATCTTCCCGAGGAACTTCGCGCCGACGCCGTGGCCGTCACAGCAGGCGCCGACGCGGAGCGCGTCCTGCTGAGCTGCTAGGCGATGTGCAGCGGATCTGATAGCTCCTACCGGAATCGCAACCAGATGCCGCGGCCGAAGCTGACCCGGCTGGCTCCTTCAGCGGAGGGGCAGGGAAGGATCCGCATCGTGATCTCTCTACCTCAGCCTGAGGACCTCACGTCGCTGGTGCTCCGTACGGACTTCACCAACGACACCGCCTGGGCATCCGTGAAGGCGGCCTTACGCACCTGGAAGGGCGTCGACGCCGCCACCTTCGTCAGCGACCCGACGTACGCAGGCGTGAGCCCTCAAGAGCTGGTCGACGCGGACAACGCGGCGAGCAACGGCGACAAGCTCACGTACCTCTTCCTTGCCGACGCGACAACGATGGCCGACGTCGAACGCCCGCTTCTCGCACTCGACCTGGCGGACGAGCCCGGCCGCACCTTCCGGGTGCCACCCCGTTGGTACGCGGATGTCTCGACGAACCTCGCCATCGCGAACATGGACTTCTCCGAGTTCGCCGACGCCGTCGACGAGTCTGGCACGTACCGGGGCTTCAACGGAGACTGACGTCCTGGTCTGGGACCTCTTCGCAGGCTCTGAGGCGACGGCCAAGTCCGCCGACGTCCTACCCGAACGTCACCCAGCTAGATCGAGCTGTCCTCCACCTTGCTGAGCATCACGTCAATGTCGCCGGTCCGGATCATCTCCTCCAGGGCCACCACCATTGCCTCGACGCCGGGTCTCGGAATGATGACCAGGTCGGAGCACCAGAAGTAGTGACCGCCGCCCGCTTCCCCGGTCTTAGCCCACCTTCGCAGGAGCCGGCCGATCTCAACCGTCGTCATGAAGGTGGCGTAGCGATGGGTGCCGTCGGCGAGGTAGACGTGAGCATCGATGTTGTCCGCCGTCGCAGGGTCGTCCCCCTCGCCGGACATGAAGCTGACACGAGCGCCCTCGACGACGCGGTCCCATTCCACCGTCTGGCTCACGGCAACCATCATCGCAGCCTCGGACGCTCGGCGTGGGGATCGGATTGGTCACGTGGTGAGCGGTCGTGCCGACTGGTTGTAGCCTCGGCATTTGTGACCTGGCTGCCTGAGGACTTCGTCCACCCCGTCTACGTGCCCGTGCCCAATACCGCGCTTCACCTGCGGCCGATCCGGGAGGCGGACACCTCGATCGACTACCCCGCCGTGATGGGCTCCCGGGAACGCCTGTGGGAGATCTTCGGGCCGGCCTGGGGTTGGCCATCGGAGACGATGACCTATGAAGAGGACCGCATCGACTTGCTGCGGCACGAGAAGGAGATAGCAGCGCACCTGTCGTTCAACTACGCATTGCTGGACGACAAAGAGACGGCCATTTTCGGCTGCGTCTACATCGACCCGCCTGAGCGCACCGGCTCGGACGGAGAGGTCTCCTGGTGGGTGGTGGACGACCTCGTCGGCGGCGAGGTGGAACACGCGCTCGACGCGCTGGTGCCGCAGTGGATCGCCGCTGACTGGCCCTTCCAGCAGCCCCGCTATCTGGGCCGCGACATGTCCTGGCAGGACTGGATCGCGCTGCCGCCTGCCTCGTGACACGGCGGCTGCCATCCCGATGCTCCCGTGGATGTCAACCCCGCGAACCCCGAAACTGCACGCTTCGGGTACGCGACAGAAAATTGCCTCGCTGATCTAATCTCGCGTTATGACGCGTGCACGCCGCCAGAGCCTGTTCGCGCTCCTGGGCGGGACGCTCTGGCTCGCAGCGGGCATCGGGCTGTTGCTCCGCTGGCACGGCCTGGGAGTTTGGCTGCTTACGGGAGCATCTCTGCTCGCCCTTCACTGGTCGCGTGGGTCTCGCGGTCCTGAGGTGGAACCGACCCAGGAGGAGCCACATTCGACGGACAAGGCACTCGGCTGATGGCGTCAGTGATCCAGGCCGTGGGCCTCGTCGGTGTTGCTGGGGTCCTGGTCGCCGTGGTGGTCCTCGCGCTGATCTCCTTCTGGAAATCACGGCATCGCCACGCAGACGATGATGCCGGGGACTGCCCGTTCAGCCCTCCACTGCATGGGGGCAGCGGTGGTGACACAGGTGATGGCAGCTGCTAGGCGTTGAGCCAGGGCGGCTTCGGAGCGCAGCCAGTCAGGGCAGCCCGGAGCCCGGCCGCCCCGAGGTCGGGTGCTCAGCGCCTGGTCTCGTACCTGGTCAGAACCACGCCGCCAGGGAACGTCCGGGTCTCCATCAGGGTCAGGTTCACCCAGCTGTCCACTGTCGCGAAGAACGGCGTGCCGCCACCCACCAGGACCGGATGGGTGACGACCGCGTACTCATCGATCAGCCCGGCCCGCATGGCCGCCGCGGCGAGGGTGGCGCTGGCGATATCCAGAGGGCCGCCGTCATCGGCCTTGAGCCGGCTGATTTCGGCAACCGCGTCGCCGGTGACCACTCGGGCATTCCAGTCGACCGCGCTGGTCGTCGAGGAGAACACCACCTTCGGCATCTCTCGCCAGCGACGGGCGAACTCGACCTCCGCCGGTGTGGCACCCGGCCGCTGGTCGGCGGTCGGCCAGTGGGAGCTCATCGCCTCCCACACTTTGCGCCCGTACAGTGCCGTGCCCGTCGCCCCCACCCGGTCGGACCACCACTGGAACAACTCGTCGCTCGGTACGCCCCAGCCCAGGTCGCCGTCCGGCGCGTTGATGTAGCCGTCCAGGCTCAGGTTCATACCGAAGGTCAGTCTCCGCATGGTGATCAGCCTTCCGTAGCTCGGCACTCGGCGTACAGATCACCACGCCGTCGACGGGCCCGGACACGCCACGACCATGGTTCAGGAACTCGCCGGCGCGGATGCACGACGCGCTGCTTGTGAGGCCGCCGAGGCTGACGAGCGGAACACGCTGGCGTTGAACGAGGAAGACGACTGGGATCCGGGCCGCGAACGCTGATCATCTGCGAGGAACTGAACGGCACCATCGGGATGCTCGCCAACCACTGGGCCGAGGTGCGGGAGAAGATCGGCCCGAAGCGGTCGTCGGCTATCTCCGCGCTGTGTGATCTGCTCTTCATGGGCCGAGCGGCGAAGAAGTACGTCCTGGCGATCGCGCAGATGCTCACCGCGCGGGCGATCGGCGGACCGGAGGCGCGGGAGAACTTCGGCATCCGCTGCTTGGCCAGGTACACGGCGAACAACTGGAAGATGCTCGTTCCGGAGGCGTCGATGCCGCGGGAGTCGCGGACGTTGGGCCGGTGGCAGGTCGTGGTTGGTGGTCAGACCACCGGAGGTGGATCCCGAAGGCCCGCCCGAACGGTGGTCGTCGTTCACGCCATACAGGTAGTTCGGCGGCGCGCCGCAACTGGTCGTCATGCCCGTTCGCGAGGCTCCTTCGGTCGTCCTCGGTGCGGGCGTCCGACCCCGCTGGGCGCCGGCCAGGTGCCCTGCTGTCGTTGCTGGCAGTCTGGCTGCGGGCAGTCGCACCACCAGTCCATGCCTTCGAGGTAGATCTTGTTGCCGCCGCAGTCGTGACGGTTCTCCATCCACGCCGCGCAGCCCATGCAGCGGGACGGGCCGGTCGGGAGGGGCCGACCGCGCGAGGTGTCGACTGGCCCCGCCACTGGGCCTAAAAGTCCTGGCCGTCGCGAATGCTGCCCGTGAACGTCGCCCACTCCTGCGGGTCGAAGGTGACCTGCGTCTCCAGCCGCTGCGAGTTCCGCACGACCCGGTTCTGCTGGGCGTCGATAGCGACCTCCACGCAGTTCGGGCCGGAGTTGTCGCACCGGTTCGGGCGAACGAAGGTGAGCTGATCCATCGTGTTTCCTTTCTGTTCAGCCGGCCGACGGGTACGGCCGGTCGCTTGCGATGGGTGGTCCTGGTGGCATCCACAGGTCGTGGGCGACGAGATGCGCGAAGGCCTCCGCCCACTCCCAGCAGCGGGGGCCCGACTCGCAGATGGGGCACTGGCCGTCGACGGCCTGGTGCTCATGCAGGGTGTTCCGCCAGCGGGCCGCTGGCACGGCAAGGTTCGGAGCGCTCACGGTCGCCCACCGGCCGCCGCTGCGGCCAGGACGTCGACCTTGACGAGCATCTCCCAGCAGAACGGGACGTCGCAGTCGGCGGACTCCCACGAGCACTCCGGACCGTGCCCGTACACCCAGGCGTACTCGGGATCGGCAGACTTGTGGACGCGGACGATGACAATGTCGTGGCGGGTGTGGGCGTTGACGCCGGGAGCGGTCTGCCACTCGCCGGCCCGCACCGACACCCGGGTGCCCGGGGTGGGCATCGTCTTGGCGGTCACCGGGCCGGCCTGCCGTAGCGGTACTCGGCCGTGCGGGTGCGCGCCAGGCTGAACAGCCGGGCCTGAGCGCCAGCTTGCTCGCGTGCCTGAATGCCCGGCCCCCCAGGTTCGGCTGGCGGCGGGTCCAACCGGTCGATGATCCGGCGCAGCAATCCGACGATCGTGTCCATGAACGCGCCCTCCCCTCGCTCGGGGGGCGCGGACCGCCAGTGTTCGTGGGATGTCGCCGGAGGGTGCGCCCGCCTACGAGGACAGCGTCACGCGCGCGGTATGCCCAATCCAGACGGTGGCTGTCCGCTAACCAGCCGTCGTGTCCGCTGCTGCCGGACGTCGTCCTGGGCCGAACTCCTCACATGCCTCGCGAAGGCCAGCGGCTTCGGGCGCGCCGGCATGCTCCACTCGCGCGAGAACCTCTCGGGCTCGCCACCAGTTCGAAGGAACTACCCGTCCCGAAGCCACGGCCTCAGTAGCGACGGTGCCCGCCTCATCGGGCCGCCCCGCGGCGATCAACGCGAGCCCGAGGTCGAGCCGAGCGGACGCCGACCGGCGGGGTCGGGCACCGCCGTCCCCCAACGGGTCAAGCTCACGCAGCACCGACCGGGCGACCTGCTCGGCGCTTGGGTCACCAGCCCATGCCAGGGTCGTAGCCGTGTACGCGGCGGCCTTCGCCGGGTCGTACCGGTAGTGATGCTCGGCCCGCTCCGGCACTGGCAGGTTCGCCACAAGCCGATCCAGCCGATCCAGGACCCGCCGAGTCTCCCGCTCGTCACCCATCCGCGCGTGGGCCCGGGCCTCCTGCGCGGTGGCCTGGATGTGCGCGGAGCTGCCGTTCGGGGCGACCTGCTGCGCCTGCCGTGACAAGGCAACGGCGTACCGGTAGTCGCCGCGGGTGAGCACCTCCCACGCTCTGGTTTCGAGGCACCAACCCCTGATCTCGGGGTGATCGGCGTGGCCGGCGAGATCGGCGGCCGCCCGAAGGTACGCCGTCGCCGCGGTTGGCTGCTGCAGGTCGATGTGCACGGTGGCGCGTAGGACCGCCAGCCATCCGCCGGCGACGACCAGACGCTGCTGCTGGGCAAGCGTGACCCGCCCGTCAAGGAGCCTGCCGACGTATGCCAGGTGCTGGCGCACCACCGGCAGTAGCTGATCAGGCGCGGTAGTCGGGTAGGCGCTCGCCAGGTCATCGACACTCTGCTCGATGCGGTCCAGCGTCTCGGCGCTGACGTCACTGGCGGCGACCCGCAGGCGCAGCTCGTCGGCCTCGGCCGCGTGATCAACGGGCGCGTCGACGAGGGCGGCGAGAGCGCCGCCGGCGTTGAGGACCTGGTCGAGGTGACGGGCGGTGTCGGCGGTGGGCGCTTTAGCGCCTGCCTCAAGTTCGTGAAGGTGACTCTTGCCCCGATGGGCAAGGTCGCCGAGTGCGCGCAGGGACAACCCGCGCCGTTCTCGGAGTTCGCGGAGAGCCGCGCCGAAGCGTGGGTCGACGAGTGGTGCCATGGCGCCGCTCCCAGGTAGAGGACTGGGCGGCGGCACCGCCGGCCTCTACACCAGCGGGCCGCCATCACCGACGGTACCGCCGGTGTACATGTCCGTCACGCTTCCCTGCCGCAAGACGCTCGTACCAATAGCTAGCCAGAAGGCTCTCGCGTCGCTCATGTGTCCGCTACCCGTGAACCAGCTCATCCCCGGGTTCTCTTCGCGCAGCGCCCCCAAGGCGGTGGAGGCAAGCCCCTTCCGTTGGTACTCCTCAGCCGTGTAGGGCTTGTCCACCCAAGCTGCTCGGCAGTGCTGGCACACGATGTACTCCACCGCGAAGGCGAACCGGCCGTCCAGGTTGGCCTCCCTACAGCGCCAACCGAAGTACCGACCGGAGACGGTGTCCTGCCAAGGTGTGCCAAGTGTCGGAAGCTGACCGACGGTATAGCGCGGGCGCCTGTCCACCCGACCACGCGTCAGGTGGTAAAGCGCAGATCGGATAGGCGTCCGGCCAGATGACCGGCCGACGTTCGTCAGCGCCTGGTCCCGCAGCCGCTGCACCTCGGGCTCGATTTCCCTCGTCACGCAAGCAACGCTAGCGGCGGTGCGGGTGCCGATCCAGCAGCTGAGTCCTTCGGGATCTGAACCCCTGAACGCCTTTGGTTTGCCAGCAATCACGATCCTCCTGGTGCCTAGTCCGGCCAGAGGGCACGCTTAGGATGTCGTCGTGTATGGGCTAACACAGCAGCAACTCGCAGAGATCGGACGCATCACGGTTGCGGCATCTCATCTGGAGGCGGCACTCTGCACCCTGTCAGCCCGCATCCTGTCCGTCCCGTTCTTCGACACCTTGGGCAGGACGGGTGAGGCGCTTCGAGCGGCGCGTCGAGCGTTATCCGAGATGCAAGACATTGATCGCAAAGACGTCGAGCCATACGTTGATGCGGCCGAGCGACTGTTAGGAGAGCGTCACAAGCTCATTCACGCGCTCTGGATGGAGGCCGGCACCCTCAACGGCAGGTCCGTAGTTGTCGGCTACCACCACAGATCCGCAACCCAGACGCCGGCCGAGGCCCCTCTCGTTTACACGCTTGCACCTGCCATGGCAGTCTTGGCTACTCAGCTCGTGGGGGTGGTGATGCAACGATTTCCGCCCTTAACCCCGCCGTTTCCTCCAGACGACTCTGAGCCACAGCGACCTCAATCCCTTGGTCTTCTGCACCCACCAGGAAGGGTCGATGGCTAGTCCGAATGAGCTACAGAGCTGGCGCAGGTTGCCCTGCCTTGGATGCGGCGAGATAGTTAAACGCCACCGGGATTCGTGGACAGAGATCGGCGGAACTCGTTCTGGGAGCTGGTTGATCGCTATAGGAGTGGCGGCCTACAGGACGTGGACCGACCCCCTTCCGCCACCGGCCTACGAGAGGCTGTTTCTGCTTGGCGTCTCGCACATTCGCTGCCTCCAGCGGGCAAGATCCAGCATTCAGGAAGGCCGAGTTCAGCTACCAGCAGAGCTACCCGAACTGTTTATCGATGAACAAGATGCCGGTGAGGCGGATTTACGTCCGGATCTTCCAGCAATTAGAGGCACCTGCCCCTTCTGTCAAGCTACAAATAGTCCAATGACCGAGGAAGACATCTTCCCTCGATGGCTTCTTCGCGAGCTTCAGAAGAGAGGGTACAAGGACGCAAGAAGCGGCGGCATAAAACCTATCACGGGACCCAAGACTCCTGTTTGCGCCGATTGCAACAACGGCTGGATGTCTGTAGTTGAAAACGACGCGAGGCAGCTAATACTATCGCTCGTCGATTTTGCTCGACCCATCACTCCACGCGAACAGCAGACCCTCGCCTTATGGGCCACGCTCAAGGCCTTGGTGATTGACTCTGCCAGTACACGTTTGACACCTCGGGGTTTTGGGCATGACCTCAAAATTAAACGTGAGCCGCATCAGGGAATATACGTCTGGATCGCCGCCTACGCCGACCCTAATGAGCCCTTGAAAGTCGCTCCTTGGATCATCCACGCGGAGAAGAGCGACGAAGTTATAGCCACATGCCTGACTTTTACAGTGGTGAAAGTTGCATTTCAGGTGTTGGTCCCACATTCCCCAGGGGACTTAAGTCCTCTTGAGGATTTTATGGGTTCAGTCGAACAAATTTGGCCGCCACGGAGTGAGGACATGACCTGGCCGCCACCTTACCGATTTGACCGGCACTCGCTCCCGGCACTGGCTTCGCGCGTGTATGACAACCGCGAACCGGTGCGAATGGAAGTGACGCTCCATCGCACACTTGTCACCCCGCCCAGCCAAGGCTGAGGCCCTGCCATCTCGATGCTCACATGGATGTCCAGTTCCGTCGATCGGCTCCTCGCAGAGCTAGACTCCTTCGCGCCGGAGGCGCCACCGGTCGTCAATGACCTGAGCGAGCAAGCCCGCATGACCTGCTTAAAGAGTCCTCCATGGTCCGTACTCGTCAGTGTCGGCCGCACCGGTCGTCACCCAATTGGTCACCCAGCCTGACCGGTAGGCGTTGAAGCGGAACTCACCGCACGAGGTGCACTAGATCAAGGTGAATCACTGTCAGATTCATGACAGTGGGTATGCGATCGATGACATAGCGTTATCGGTGGTCATGGCTTCCGGGATTTCGGAAGGACTCTTTGAGTGCATACACGCGGCTGGTTCATCCTCGGCTTTGCCGGCCTACTTCTATTTTACGCATTCGATGAGTTCCGGCAGACTCATTGGCGTAGCGCATTCGGTGCTGTCGCTGGAATCCTCGCTATTGACCTATGGCCGTTGCTAACCAAAGCGGCAGGACTTTGCGGAGTTCTCAATCTGAATCGATTGGGAAATTGCCGCAATGATATCAACGGGCTCTTTTTCGGCTGCGAGCGGGCGAAGAATCACTACTGGCTGCGACCGCTCGGGTTCGTGGGCTTAGGGCGCAAGCCAAAACCTTCTCGGAAAAATGCGGGAGCGTCAGAGAGCGAATCAGAACCGGCTCTCGTTGCTCCAACTCAGGCCGTCGCGGACACGACTCCACATCGAATTCTCTTCTACGCCACCATGGTGTCGACTACGTTCGCCGTCGTGTCCGGCCTCACAGACCTGCTGACCTTCTTCGGCAAGGACGCCGCTTGAAAGACGGGGGGCTAACATCCATCTATGGATATGGCGCTTCGCTCGTCGCGTGCGGCCGAGTCCTTGACCAAGTGGCTCGCGCCCCTCGCCTTTACAGATTGGTCGGCACCACGGGTCACAGCAGCACTGACACGAGGCGTCGTGGATTGGGGCGTTGCACACGGTTGGCGCGTCCGACGGGAAGTTCCGAGCATCGCGGGCCTGCCAGGCTCTCATCCGGATCGGCCCGGCTTCCTCGACGTTGTCTGTGAGCGACTTGGATCGCCCCCGATCGCCGTCGAGATCGACAGGACCGATAAGCAGTGGTCGTCACGCAAATTGCTCTGTGAGGCTGATGCCGGAGCTGTCGCGGTCTGGGTCCGCTGGGGTAGCCCTCGGACGTGGATCGTGCCGCATCCGGTGGCCCTGGTCGACATACCCACTACCCGCCGCCGCGTCGCTGGCCGGCTCCTCTACACCCGCGTCGAGGCAGACGAGCCCGTTGCTGCGGCAGCACCAGCAACACCACCATCGGCCGCACGCTGCCGCGCCACCACCCGCAAGGGGGCACCTTGCCCCATCAATCCACGCCCGTCGGGCCTCTGCCATGTCCACGACCCAGCAGTCCAGTGCGGTGCCCGGAAGAAGAACGGTAAGCGCTGCGGCAACGCCACCGGCGGCGGTCGCTGCGCGGCCCACCAGAACAGCCCCATGTTCGACAGCCCACCCACCCTGCTTTAGCCAGCGGCAGCAGCCCCGAGCGTTGTTGCCATCCCGTCTGCCGTCGACCCGCCCACTGGGGAGCGGGCCGCCGCCCGGCCCGCCACGTCGCGACGACCTTGACACACGGTCGAACGCTGGCGGGTCGGGCGGTGGTTTGCTCGGCTCGCCCGGGTCGCCGGCAGGCGGGATGGCCGCGCAACCACCCACGGACGGCAACCCGCCAACGGGGTTGCAACCATCTCGGAGCCCGAGCGCCCCCGCCGGAGGCGCAGTAACCGCAACCCCGCGACCGCCGCCAGCGCGC
>NZ_JBSFBM010000141.1:0-16954 GCF_053592955.1 Micromonospora sp. NPDC002411
GCTCCGCGCCCAGGCGGCGCAGCTGCTGGCGTACCTGCGGGCGCACCCCGGTCTGGATCCGGCCGACGTGGCGGGGTCGCTCGCGGTCACCCGCTCGCACTTCGAGTACCGGGCGGTGGCGGTCGGCACCGAGATGGACACGGTGACCGCGGCGCTGACCCGGATCGCCGACGGGACCGATCCCGGCGATCTCGCGGCGGCCCGACCGCAGGTGGCCTTCGTCTTCTCCGGTCCGGGCGCGCAGCGGGTCGGCATGGGCCGGGACCTGTACGCCACCTTCCCGGTGTTCGCCGAGGCGTTCGACGCGGCCTGCGCCGAACTCGACGTGCACCTGGACCGGTCGATCCGGGAGGTCGTCCTCGACGACGAGGCCGCCCTGGGCCGCACCGGGTACGCCCAGGCGGCGCTGTTCGCCGTCGAGGTCGCGCTGTACCGCCTGGTCACCTCGTTCGGAGTGGTCCCGGACCAGCTCATCGGCCACTCCAGCGGCGAGGTCGCGGCGGCACACGCGGCCGGAGTGCTGTCGCTGCCCGACGCGGCGGCGCTCGTCGCGGCACGAGGACGGCTCATCCAGGCACTCCCGGCCGGCGGCGTGATGGTCGCCGTCCGGGCCACCGAGGCGGAGGTCCGGGAGGCGCTCGCCGGATTCGAGGCGGTGGCGTCCGTCGCCGCCGTCAACGGCCCGAAGTCGGTGGTGGTGTCTGGCGCGGCGGAGGCGGTCGAGCAGGTGGTCGCGCGGTTCGGCAAGACCCGGAAGCTGGACGTGGAGCACGCTCTGCACTCACCGCTGATGGCGCCGATGACCGCTGACTTCGCCCGGGCCATCCGAGGGCTGACCCATGCCCCCGCCCGCATTCCGGTCGTCTCCACGGTGACCGGCGGCGTCGCGGAGTTCGACACCGACTACTGGGTCGACCAGGTCCGCGCCACCGTCCGCTTCGCGGACGGCGTCCGGACCCTGCACGAGCGGGGCGTCACCGCCTACCTGGAGATCGGTCCGGACGCGGTGCTCACCCCGCTGGGCGCCGACTGCGTCGACGGCGCCGACCGGGACAGCGCCCCGCTGTTCGTCGCCGCACAGCGCCGCGCCGGGGACGACGTCGAAGCCCTGGTCACCGCGCTCGCCCGACTGCACTGCCGGGGCGTACGACCGGACTGGGCGGCACTGCTGCCCGGAGCCGCGCGGGTCGACCTGCCCACCTATCCGTACCAGCGGCAGCACTACTGGCCGGCGCTGGAACCGGTCACCATGCCGACCGCAGCCGCCCCCGCCGAGCAGCCGTCGGCCGCGTCGGCAGCGCCGGTCCTGTCCCGGGACTCCACGTTCGAGGAGGTCCGCGACCTCATCCGGCTGGAGACCGCTGAGGTCCTCGGCTACCCCGGCATCGAGTCCATCCGGCCCGGCCGGGACTTCCTCGAACTCGGCGTCGACTCGGTGATCGGGCAGGAGATCCGCCTGCGGCTCAACACCGCCGCCGGCCTGAACCTGCCTCCCGGCCTGCTCTTCACCTACCAGGACCCGGACCGGCTGGCCCGGCACCTGATGGCGGAGATGGCAGGGACGACGCCAACCGCGCCGGCCCCCACCCTGGACGCGCTGTTCCGGCAGGCACGGCAGAACGACGACCTGCACGAGTACACGACGCTACTGATGCGGCTGGCCGAGTACCGGCCGACCTTCACCGCCGACGACGTGGACGCCGGGCGGGTGGCCGTACCCGCACTGGCACGCCTGGCCGAGGAGGGCGACGGCCCGCGGATCATCGCGTGTTGCACGACCTCGCTGATGGCCGGTCCGCAGGAGTACGCCCGACTGGCCGGCGCCCTGCGCGGCCGGTACCGGATCTCCGCCCTGGTCAATCCCGGTTACCAGGCCGACGAGCCGGCCCCGGCCGACCTGGCCGCCGCGCTGCGCCTACAGGCCCGGGCGATCCGCGAGGACGCCGGCACCGAGCCGTTCGTCCTGCTGGGACACTCGGCCGGCGGTCTGGTCGCCAACGCCCTCACCGCCGAGCTGGAGGCCGTTGGCGTCACGCCGGCCGCCGTGGTGCTGCTCGACTCCTACCCGCCGGCCGACGCGGTTCTCGGCCAGTGGATCCCCGAACTGCTCAACGGGCTGGAGATGGACGACGCCGGAGTGCCCGACGAGCGGTACCTCGCCTGGGCGTCGTACATCCGCCACTACGGCGAGTTCGAGCCGTTGCCCAGCACCGCACCGACCCTGCTGGTCCGCGCCGGGGAGCCCCTCGGCGTGGTGCCGGAGGACCGCGACTGGCGGCCGTCCTGGCAGCACCCGCACACGGTGGCGGACGCCACCGGGAACCACTTCACGATGCTCGGCGACCAGGTCGGTCGCACCGCCCAGGCGGTGCACGACTGGTTGACCACGACCCTGTGAGACGGAGACTTCGATGACAATCACCACTGCCACTGTCGACACCAGCCTGTGGCTGCGCCGGTTCCACCCGAAGCCGGACGCGCCGGTGCGTCTGGTCTGCCTGCCGCACGCCGGCGGTTCGGCCAGTTACTATCACCCGGTCTCGCGCGCCCTGACCGGCGTCGAGGTGCTCGCGGTGCAGTATCCCGGCCGGCAGGACCGTCGCGCCGAGCCGTGCATCGACACCGTTCACGGCCTGGCCACCCGGGTCGCGGAGCAGGTCGCCACCCTCGCCGACCGCCCGATCGCCCTGTTCGGTCACAGCATGGGAGCCTCGGTCGCCTTCGAGGTGGCCCGGCTCCTGGAGGAGGACGGCATCGTCCTGAAGCACCTGTTCGCCTCCGGGCGGCGCGCGCCGTCGCGTCACCGCGACGAGCACATCCACCAGTTGGGTGACAACGGTCTGATCGCGGAGATGCGCCGGCTCAACGGCACCGAGGGCAAACTGCTCGACGACGACGAGCTGATCCGGATGATCATCGGGGCGATCCGCAACGACTACAAGGCCGCGGAGACCTATGTGTACCGGCCCGGTCCGCCGCTGTCCTGCCCGATCACGGTCCTGACCGGCGATTCCGACCCGAAGGTGACAGTGGACGAGGCCGACTCCTGGCGGACGCACACGACCGGCCCCTACGCCATGAAAGTTTATAGGGGTGGTCACTTCTACCTGAACAACCACCAGACGGACATACTGGAGACCATTGTGGATCGCCTGACGTCAGGCTGACGGCGACGCCGGCTTGAGCAGTCCGAGACTTCCGGAGGTACCAGTGACAACCCCGACACCCACGCCGGCTCTGCGGCTCATCGGGCTGTCCAAGGCATTCGGTGACAAGCGCGCCGTCGATCACGTCGACTTGGAGGTTCCGGGCGGCTCGTTCTTCGGGCTGGTCGGTCCCAACGGGGCCGGCAAGACCACATCGCTGTCCATGGCCGTCGGGCTGCTACGCCCGGACAGCGGTCGCGCCGAGATCTTCGGTGTCGACGTCTGGGCCGACCCGGTCCGCGCCAAGGAGCTGATCGGCGTCCTGCCCGACAGCCTCGGCATGCCGGAACGGCTCACCGGCCGGGAGGTGCTCACCTACCTGGGTCTGCTGCGGGGGATGGAACCCGAGGCGGTCGCCAAGCGCAGCCAGGAGCTGCTGGAGGTCCTCGAACTCGACCGGGCCGACAGCACCCTGGTCCTCGAATACTCGACCGGCATGCGGAAGAAGATCGGCCTGGCCACGGCCCTGCTGCACGCACCAAAGCTGCTGGTCCTCGACGAGCCCCTGGAGGCTGTCGACCCCGTCTCGGCGGCGACGATCAAGGTGATCCTCCAGCGGTTCGTCGCCGCCGGCGGCTCGGTGGTCTTCTCCAGTCACGTCATGCCGGTCGTCGAGCAGCTCTGCGACCACGTCGCGGTCGTCACCGGCGGCCGGGTGGTCGCCTCCGGGCCGCTCGACGAGGTTCGTGGCGGCAGCTCCCTGGAGAACCGGTTCGTCGACCTGGTCGGCGGCCAGCCGGTGAGCGCGGGGGAGCTGTCATGGTTGGCATCCTGATCCGGATGAAGCTGGCCGTCCTGCGGCACTCGATGACCGGGCAGCGCGCCGCCGACATGATCGGTGGCGGCGTGCTGGGCCTGGTCCTCGCCGGAGGCACGATCTGGCTCGCCGTGCACGACTGGCCGGTCGACGGGCTACCCCTCGACCTGGTCGGCGCGGCGTTCGCGATCTGGACGATCGGCTGGCTGTTCGGCCCGGTGCTGTTCGGTGGCGGCGACGAGACGCTGCGCCCGGAGCACCTGGCGCTGCTGCCGATCCCACCGCGCCGGCTCGCGTTCGGCCTGCTCGCCGTCGCGTTCGTCGGCGTCGCCCCGGTGGTCAGTCTGGTGGCCTTCACCGCGCTGATCGTCGTCGCCCTCCCGGTCGGCGGCGCCGCCGCCCTGATCGCGGTGCCGGTGGTGTTCCTCCAACTGCTGTTCGTGGTGCTCGCCTCCCGGTTCGTCACCGCAGCGCTCAGCACGCTGATGCGCGCCAAGATCGGTGCGGTGCTGGCCGCCGTCATCAGCGGCGGCATCCTGGCGCTCACGCACACCGGCTGGGTGCTCAAACCCACCATCCAGTACGCCCTCACCGCAGGCTTCCCGGACAACCTGGCGGCCTGGGTGCGCCGGTTGCCGTCCGGCTGGGGCATCGTCGCTGTGGAGGCCGCCGGCCGTGGTGACTGGCTGCTGGCCGCCGCCGTGCCGGCCGGGTTCGCCGTGCTCAGCGTGCTGGCCATGCTCGGTTGGTCCGCGCTGCTGGTCCGCCGGCTCAGCCACCGCAGCGCCAGCGGTCGCCCGGCGCGCGGTCGCACCGCAGCCCAGAAGATTCGGGGTGGCGGCGTACGAGCCGTCGTCGGTCGGGAGCTCCGCACCGCGTCCCGCGACCTGATGCGCTTCCACTACCTGGTCTTCTCGCTCGTCTACGCCCTCGCGTTCTGTCTGCTGCCGCTCCTGGTCGACCTGCCGATCTTCGTGCCGTTCATCGGTGTCGCGTTCGGCATCTGGGCCGCCGCCATCTCCGCCAACCTGTACGGCGAGGACGGCACGGTGATCTGGCAGACCGTGCTCACCCCCGGGGCCGCCCGCCGGGACGTCCGTGGCCGCCAGCTCGCCTGGCTGCTGCTGACCGCCCCGGTGGTCGTGGTCCTCAGTGTCGTGCCCACGCTGCTCAGTGGGCAGACGTGGGCCTGGCCGTGGCTGGCCGCCCTGGTGCCGGCCCTGGTCGGGGGTGGCGCCGGCGTCATCGTGCTGATCTCGGTGCTGCGCCCGGTGCCGATGACCGATCCGCACAAGCGCAGCGGCAACCTGTTGGAGAACGGCACCGACTTCACCCAGGTGCTGCTCATGCTGGTGCTGGTCGCGGCCACCGCGGCCCCTGCCTACCTCACCGTCCGCTACGGCCCCGGCTGGGCGGGCGCCGGCGTCGGCCTGGTCACCGGCATCCTGCTGGCCTGGCTGCTCGGCGACCTCGCCGCCAAGCACCTGGAAGCCACCGGCCCTGATCTGCTGGCCACCATGCGGGCCTCCACCTCCCGCAAGAGCAACCTCACCGGCGACGTCGACTGGGACCAGATCACGGCGTCCCTCGGCGGGGTGGATCTCGGCGAGAGCCGCCTCGGCATCGAGAAGGCGTCGCCGGCCCGCCGCGCCGCCGTCTACGTGTGCTTCATCGTCTGCTGGGTCCCACTGATCGCGCAGGGTGTGGTCCCGGCCTTCCTGAAGTACACCGACCCCGACCGGGACTCCTGGTTCGTGGCTCGCCTCGTCCCCGAGGCGCTGCACTGGCCGGTCGTGGGCGTCATGGTCCTGCTCGGCCTGGGCCTCATCGCCGCGGGCTTCCACCAGCTCCGGTTGGCCCGCAGGGAGAGCCGGCAGGCAACCGTGGACCGCGCCGGCCTCGCCGCCGCCCCGGTGGTGACCCGGCACCCCGAGAAGGTCGACGAACTGAACCATTGAGCACGACGACGAGGGCTCGGCCACCGCGGTGGCCGAGCCCTCGTGTGTGCCTGGACGTCACCAGGAGACGGGCAGCTCGCGGACGCCGTAGATCAGCGACTCGGAGCGGAGCGGGACGTCGTCCGCCGCCCCGTGCAGGCGCAGCCCGGGGAAGCGGGTGAGCAGGGCCCGCAGGGCGATCCGGAGCTCCGCGCGGGCGAGTTGCTGGCCGATGCACAGGTGTACGCCGTGACCGAAGGCGAGGTGCTGGTTGCCGGTCCGGGTCACGTCGAAGACCCCCGGGTCGGCGAAGCGGGACGGGTCGCGGTTGGCGGCGGACAGCGAGAGGCTGACGCTCTCACCGGCGCGGATGAGCTGACCGCCCACCGGCACGTCCTCGGTCGCGAGGCGCGTCACGCCGAACTGGAACGTCGGCAGGTAGCGGAGCAACTCCTCGACGGCGTCCGGAACCCGGTCCAGGTCGGCGCGTAGGACGGCCAGCTGCTCGGGATTGGTGAGCAGCGCGAACACGCCGAGGCTGAGCTGGTTGGCGGTGGTTTCGTGGCCGCCGACGAGCAGCAGCATGGCGATGCTGGTCAGTTCCTCGTCGGTGAGCGGGTCGTCGTCCGAGTCGTGGATCAGGCCGGAGATCAGGGCGCCGTCCGGCTCCTCGTGTTTGGTCGCCACCAGAGCCGCCAGGTACTGCCGCAGGTTCCAGGCCGACATCCCGACCTCCATCGGGGTGGCGTCGGTGCGCAGCATCGCAGCGGTCAGCGTCTGGAACTGCTCACGTTCGGCGTACGGCACGCCGAGCAGCTCGCAGATGACCAGTGAGGGGATGGGCAGGGCGAAGTCCCGGACCAGGTCGGACGGCGGGCCGGCGGCCTCGATCGCGTCGAGGCGATCGGTGACGATCTCGCTGATCCGCGGCTCCAGGGCACGGACCCGGCGCATGGTGAACTGACCCATCAACATCTTGCGGTAGCGGGTGTGGTGCGGCGGGTCGACGTGGATGAAGAACGCCGGATCGGGCGGGAGTTGCTTGGCCTCCTCGGGGATCACCTGGATCGGGTTCGACGCCTTGAGGATGTCCGCGCTGAACCGGGTGTCGGCGAGCACCGCCCGGACGTCCTCGGCCCGCGTCACCAGCCAGCCGACCGACCCGTCCGCCATGATCAGCGGACTGACCGGGTGCTCCTCGGCGCGCTGGAGGAGTTCGTCGGGTGGAGAGAACGGACACTTGCCGCGCTGCCGGGGCAGCGGAGCCGGCTCCCCGGTGCCCGATCCGGCCGGGGCGGGATGTTGCGTCGCACTGGTCATCGTCACCACTCATTTCCGCATGGACATTGTCTCCACGATAGGAAGAACGGGTCTTCGGGAAATGCGCCACGACCCGGATCGGGGGTCGATCCAGGGGGATAGGGGCCGCCCTCCATGTCGGCCCCGGCCCGGGGTGCGCTCGATCCCGTAGGGGTGTCCGGCCGCTGCTGGCGCTCATTACCGTCCGAATCGAACGCGCCATCGGGCCGTGTGGACGAGTGGGGGCCGCGGATCGTCATGAAGAGCGAATCAGCATTCACCGATGGAAATGCGGAATCTGACGGTGTCGCCATTGTCGGTGTCGCGTGCCGACTTCCTGGCGCCAACGATCCCGCCGCGTTCTGGCGCCTGTTGGCGGACGGCCGCGACGCCATCACCGAGGCACCGGCCGGGCGCTGGGGGAGCGCCGAGGACCGTCCACACGGGGGCTTCCTGGACCGGGTCGACGGCTTCGACCCCGGCTTCTTCGGCATCGCCCCGCGCGAGGCGGCCGCCATGGACCCCCAGCAACGGCTCATGCTGGAGCTCGGCTGGGAGTCCCTGGAGGACGCCGGCATCGTCCCGGACGCTCTCGCCGGCACACGAGCAGGTGTCTTCGTCGGCGCGATCGGCGACGACTACGCCACAGTGATTCGCCGGCTTGGAGTCGACGGCATCACCCGGTGGACACTCACCGGCACCAACCGGGGCATCATCGCCAACCGGCTGTCGTACGTGCTCGGGCTGCGCGGTCCCAGCCTCACCGTCGACGCGGCACAGGCATCCTCGCTGGTCGCCGTCCACCTGGCTGCGGAGAGCCTGCGCGAGCGCCGCTGCCAGGTCGCCCTGGCCGGTGGGGTCAGCCTCAACCTGGTCCCGGAGAGCACCCTCACCGCCGCCGCGTTCGGTGGCCTGTCGCCGGACGGCCGCTGCTACACGTTCGACGCCCGGGCCAACGGCTACGCGCGCGGCGAGGGCGGCGTCGTCCTCACCCTCAAACTGCTCACCGACGCACTCGCCGACGGCGACCAGATCTACGGCGTGGTCCGGGGCAGCGCGGTCAACAACGACGGCGGTGGCGACAGCCTCACCACACCCACCAGCGACGGCCAGCGGGACGTGCTGCGCGAGGCGTACCGGCAGGCCGGTGTGGACCCGGCGGCGGTCCAGTACGTGGAGCTGCACGGCACCGGCACCCGGGTCGGCGACCCGGTGGAGGCCGACGCGCTCGGCGCGGTCCTCGGGGTGGCGTCCGGCCGGCGTCATCCGCTGCTGGTCGGGTCGGCGAAGACGAACGTCGGGCACCTGGAGGGCGCGGCGGGCGTGGTCGGGCTCCTCAAGACCGTGCTGGCCCTGCATCACAGGGAACTGCCACCGAGCCTGAACTTCGCCACGCCGAACCCACGCATCCCGTTCGACGAGCTGCGGCTGCGGGTGCGTACGGAGCACGGGGCGTGGCCGGAGTCGGAGCGGCAGCTGGTCGCCGGGGTCAGCTCGTTCGGCATGGGCGGAACGAACTGCCACGTCGTGCTGTCGTCGGCGCCGACCCGGCCGCCCGTGACCGACGAGCCGGCGACAAACGAACCCGTGGCGTGGCTGCTGTCCGGGCGTACCCCGGCCGCCGTGCGCGCGCAGGCCGGACAGTTGCGGGACGCGGTCGCCGAGGACGCGCGGCCGGTGGACGTGGCGTACTCCCTCGCCCGGCACCGCAGCGACTTCGACCACCGGGCGGCGGTCGTCGGAGCGGACCTGATCACCCTGACCGAGCGCCTGGCCGCCCTCGCCGCCGACGACTCGCCGGTGCAGCGGGTCGGCGATGGCCGGCTCGCGTTCCTCTTCGCCGGCCAGGGGTCGCAGCGGGTCGGGATGGGCCTCGAACTCGCGGACACCTACCCGGTGTTCGCGGCAGCCTTCGACGCCGCCTGCGCCGACCTCGACGCGCACCTGGACCGTCCGCTGCGCGAGGTCGTCGCGGACGGGTCGGAGCTGGACCGGACCGTCTACACGCAGGCCGCGCTGTTCGCCTTCGAGGTGGCGTTGTTCCGGCTCGTCGAGTCGTTCGGCGTCACAGCGGACTACCTGGTCGGGCACTCCATCGGCGAGATCGCCGCAGCCCACGTCGCCGGGGTGCTGTCCCTGGCCGACGCGGCGACGCTGGTCACGGCCCGGGGCCGACTGATGCAGGACCTGCCGACCGGCGGCGTGATGACCGCGGTGCAGGCGTCCGAGGCCGACGTGACACCGCACCTCACCGACGGCGTGGACATCGCGGCGGTCAACGGCCCCCGCTCGGTGGTGCTGTCCGGCACCGCCGACGCGGTGGCCGGGGTCGCGGCGAGGTTCGAGAAGACCCGGCAGCTCCGGGTCAGCCACGCCTTCCACTCGGCGCTGATGGAACCGATGCTCGTGGCCTTCGCCGAGGTCGCCGAGACGCTGACGTACGCGCCGCCGACCATCCCGATCGTCTCCAACGTGACGGGGCGGATCGCCGAGACCCAGGACGCCGCCTACTGGGTGCGGCACGTGCGGGAAGCGGTCCGGTTCGCCGACGGGATCGCGACACTGGAGAGCGAAGGCGTCACCACGTTCGTCGAGATCGGCCCGGACGGGGTGCTCTGCGCGATGGGCGCCCACTGCGTGTCGACAGGCGCGTTCGTCCCGGCCCAGCGCCCGGACCGCCCGCAGGCGGAGACGGTCGTCGCCGCCCTGGCCCAGCTGCACGGCCGGGGGGTCGCCGTGGACTGGACGCCGTCGCTGGCCGGCGGCACGCGCGTGCCGCTGCCCACGTACGCGTTCCAGCGGGAGTCCTACTGGGTCTCCGAGACCGCCGACGAGCCCGCGACGCCGGCCGCGCGCAGCGCCGCGCGCTCCGAGGACGACCTTCTCGACCTGGTACGAACGCACGCCGCCTCGGTGCTCGGCCACCCGGACCCGTTCACCGTCGACACCACCCACTCCTTCAAGCAGCTCGGCTTCGACTCGCTGACCGCCGTCGAACTCCGCGACCGCCTCAGCTCCGCCCTCGACCTCGCGTTGCCGGCCACCCTGCTCTACGACAGCCCCGACCCGGTCACGCTCGCCCGGTGGCTGCACACCGCCTCGGGCGGCGTCGACCCCTCGACCGTGGAGGATTCCCCGCAGCCGGGGCGGCCCGACGCCGACGAGCCGATCGCTGTCGTCGCGATGGCCTGCCGCTATCCCGGTGGCATCACCGACCCCGACGAGCTGTGGCACCTGGTGTCCAGCGGCGGTGACGCCATCACCGGCTTCCCCACCGACCGGGGTTGGGACCTGACCGCCCTCTACCACCCGAACCCCGGCCACCCGGGCACCAGCTACACCCGCTCCGGCGGTTTCCTGCACGACGCCGCCGAGTTCGACCCGGGCTTCTTCGGCATCTCCCCGCGCGAGGCGTTGGCCATGGACCCGCAGCAGCGACTGCTGTTGCAGGCCTCCTGGGAGGCGGTGGAACGGGCCGGCATCGTGCCGGGCGCGCTGCGCGGCAGCCGCACCGGGGTCTTCGTGGGCGCCACCTCCCACGAGTACGGCGCACGCCTCGCCGAACCCGCCGACGGCCTCGACGGCTACGTGTTGACGGGCAGCACGATGAGCGTCGCCTCCGGCCGCATCTCGTACGTGCTCGGCCTCGAAGGGCCGGCGCTGACAGTCGACACCGCCTGCTCGTCGTCGCTCGTCGCGCTGCACCTGGCCGCCCAGTCGCTGCGCCGGGGGGAGTGCGAACTGGCCCTGGCCGGCGGTGCCACGGTGATGGCCGGCCCCGGCATGTTCGTCGAGTTCAGCCGCCAGCGTGGCCTGGCCGGCGACGGCCGGTGCAAGGCGTTCGGCGCGGGCGCCGACGGCACCGGGTGGGGCGAGGGCGTCGGAGTCCTGGTCCTGGAACGGCTGCGCGACGCGCAGGCGAACGGTCACCAGGTCCTCGCCGTGATCCGGGGCAGCGCGATCAACTCCGACGGCGCCTCCAACGGCCTGTCCGCGCCCAGCGGCCCGGCCCAGCAGCGGGTCATCCGGGCCGCCCTCGCCGACGCCGGACTCACCCCGGCCGACGTCGACGTGGTCGAGGCACACGGCACCGGCACCACACTGGGCGACCCGATCGAGGCGCAGGCGCTGATCGCCACCTACGGCGTCGACCGACCCGAGGACGACCCGCTGTGGTTGGGCTCGCTGAAGTCCAACATCGGCCACACCCAGGCCGCCGCCGGTGTCGGTGGCGTGATCAAGATGATCCTCGCGATGCGCGCCGAGGTGCTGCCCCGCACCCTGCACGCCGACGAGCCGTCACCGCACGTCGACTGGTCCGCCGGCACCGTCCAACTGCTCACCGAACCCCGCGACTGGCGGCGGACCGACCACCCCCGCCGGGCCGCCGTCTCCTCCTTCGGCATCAGCGGAACGAACGCCCACCTGGTCCTCGAAGAGGCGCCCGACGTCGACGTCCCGGACCGCCCGACCGTGCCGCGGACCGTGCCGGTGCTGGTGTCCGCCCGTACGCCGCACGCCCTGCGACGCCAGGCCGCGCGTCTGCGCGACCGCATCGGTAACGACGACACCCAGCTCGCCGACCTCGCGTACACTCTCAACGCCACCCGGACCCGGTTCGAACACCGGGCGGTCGTCCTCGCCACGACACCGGACGACCTGCGCGACGCGCTGGCCGCCGTGGCCGACGACCGGTCGGCGGCGAACGTCATCACCGCCCACCCGGCCGAGCCCGGCCGGATCGCGTTCGTCTTTCCGGGACAGGGCTCCCAGTGGCTGGGCATGGCCGTCGAGCTGGCCGACGCCGACCCGGTGTTCCGCGACCACCTGACCGCCTGCGGCGCGGCGCTGCTCCCGTACACCGGCTGGGATCTTCTCGCCGCGCTGCGCGGCGACGACGACGCGCCGTCGCTGGACCGGGTCGACGTGGTCCAGCCCGCGCTGTGGGCGGTGATGGTCTCCCTGGCCCGGCTCTGGCAGGCCGCCGGTGTCCGACCGGCCGCGGTGATCGGGCACAGCCAGGGCGAGGTCGCCGCCGCGCACATCGCCGGCGCGCTCACCCTCGACGACGCCGCCCGGATCGCGGCCCGCCGCAGCCAGGCGATCGTCGCGCTGGCCGGGCAGGGCGGGATGCTCGCGGTCCAGGCGTCCGCCGCCGCCGTGGAGCCGATCCTGGCCCGCTGGGGCGGCCGGATCAGCGTGGCCGCCGTCAACGGTCCGACCGCCGTGGTGGTCGCGGGGGAGCCCGCCGACCTGGACGACCTCGAACCGGCGTTGACCACCGTGGGCATCGAGGCGAAGCGCATCAAGGTCGACTACGCCTCGCACTCGGCACACGTGGAGGCGATCCGCGACGAGCTGCTGCACGCGCTCAGTGGGGTCGAGCCGCGCGCCGCCGACATCCCGTTCTACTCCACCGTCTCCGGCGCGCGGCTGGACACCACCGAGCTGGACGCCGACTACTGGTACACCAATTTGCGCCGGCCGGTCCGCTTCGCCGAGACGGTGGACGTGCTGCTGTCTGACGGGTACCGGGCGTTCGTCGAGGCCAGCCCACACCCGGTGCTCGTCGCCGCCGTGCAGGACTCGGCCGACGAGGCCGGAGTGGACGCCGCCGTGCTCCGGACGTTGCGACGCCACGACGGCGGCCCGGACCGGTTCCGGGTCGCGCTGGCCGAGGCGTACGCGCGCGGGCTCACCGTCGACTGGACGGACCTGACCCCGGACGGCTCGCTGGTGGCGCTGCCCACCTACCCGTTTGAACGGGAGCACTTCTGGCATCACCCGGTCGTGCCGGGCAGCGCCGACGACCCGGCCAACGACCCGTTCTGGGCGGCCGTGGAGCGTGGCGACGCCGCCGCGCTCGCCACCGACCTGGCCCTGGCCCCGGGCGCACTGGACGAGATCGTGCCGGTGCTGGCCGCCTGGCGGCGTGAACAGCGGATCCGCGCCGGGGCCGCCGGTTGGCGCTATGTGGTCGAGTGGAAGCCGCAGCCGGACGCCACTGTCACCGCCGACGGGCACTGGATCGTCGCCGTGGCCGCGTACGACCCGGGCACCACCGCCGTCCTCCAGGCCCTCGGCGACGCCGGGCTCACCCTCGACGTGGTGGTCGTCGCGGACGACGCCGACCGGGCCACCCTCGCCGGGCGGCTCGCCGGTGACGCCGACGGTGTCCTCTCCCTGCTCGCCTTCGCTGAGGGGCCCCTCGGCGAAGGTCTGCGTCGCACTCTGACCCTCACCCAGGCACTCGGTGACGCCGGCGTCGACGCCCCGCTCTGGCTGGTCACCCGCGGTGGCGTCGACACCGGGCCGGCGGACCGGGTGGACGACCCCGAGCAGGCCCTGATCTGGGGTCTCGGCCGGATCGTCGCCCTGGAACACGCCGAGCGGTGGGGCGGCCTGGTCGACCTGCCCACCGACCTCGACGAGCGGGCCGCCGAGCGGCTGCTCGCCGCGGTGGCCGGTGAGGACGGCGAGGACCAGGTGGCCATCCGGGTCGACGGTCGCTACCTGCGCCGCCTCGGCCACGCACCCCGCCCGGCCCGACTGGCCGGCGGCCTGCGCCTGGACGGACCGGTGCTGGTCACCGGCGGTACGGGTGCCCTCGGCGGCACTGTCGCCCGCTGGCTCGCCGAGCGTGGCGCGCCGCACCTGATCCTGCTCAGCCGGCGCGGCCCGGACGCGCCCGGCGCCGCCGACCTGGTCGCCGAACTGGCCGAACTGGGTGCCAGCGCCTCGGTCGTGGCCTGCGACGCCGGTGACCGTGACGCCCTCGCGGCGGTCCTCGCCGCGCATCCGGTCAGCGCTGTCGTGCACGCCGCCGGCCTGCTCGACGACGGCACCGTCGACACCCTCACCGCCGACCAGGTCGATCGGGTGCTCGCCGCGAAGGTGGCCGCCGCCCGTAACCTCGACGACCTCACCCGGGACCGGGATCTCAGCGCGTTCGTGCTGTTCTCGTCGATAGCGGCGAGCATCGGCATCCCGGGGCAGGGCAACTACGCGCCGGGAAACGCGTACCTCGACGCCCTGGCCGAGCAGCGCCGCGCCGACGGCCTGACCGCGACGTCGATCGCCTGGGGTCCGTGGGCCGGCGGCGGCATGGCCGCCGACGCCGCAGTCGGCGATCTCATGCAACGCCACGGCATCACCCCGATGGACCCGCAGATCGCGCTCGCCGCCCTGCAACAGGCCCTGGACGACGACGCCACCACACTCACCGTCGCCGACCTCGACTGGGACCGGCTGGCCCTCGCGCTCACCGCCGGCCGCCGCCGCCCGCTGATCGAGGACCTGCCGGAGGTGCAGCGCGCCATCGGCGCCGGCGCTGTCACGTCCCGCCCGGCCGGTGGCCCCGCCGAGAGCCTCGCCGCCGCACTGGCCGCGCTGCCCGAGGCGGCCCGCGAACGGGCACTGGTCGGCCTGGTCCGCGAACAGGCGGCGCTCGTACTCGGCCACACCGGCCCGGACGCCGTCGACCCGAACCGCCCGTTCCGCGAGCTGGGCTTCGACTCCCTCGCCGGCGTCGAGCTGCGCAACCGCCTGCGCACGGTCACCGGCCTGCGCCTGTCGACCACCCTGGTCTTCGACCACCCCACCCCGGCCGCCCTCGCGGCGCACCTGCACGATGAGCTCACCGGTACGCTGCCCGCCCAACCGGCTGACGACCCCGCCACGGTACGGGTACCCGACGAGCCGATCGCGATCGTCGCGATGGCCTGCCGCTACCCCGGGAACGTCACCTCGCCCGGCGACCTGTGGCGACTGCTGGACGACGGCGGTGACGCGATCGGTGGCTTCCCCACCGACCGTGGGTGGGACCTGGCCGCCCTCTACGACCCGGACCCGGACCACCCGGGCACCTCGACCACCCGGCACGGCGGGTTCCTCTACGACGTCGCCGACTTCGACCCCGCCCCGTTCGGCATCTCCCCCCGGGAAGCCCTGGCGATGGACCCGCAGCAGCGGCTCCTGCTGGAGACCTCGTGGGAGGCGTTCGAGCGGGCCGGCATCGACCCCGCGACGCTGCGCGGCCGGCACGCCGGGGTCTACGTCGGCCTCACCTACCAGGACTACGCGTCCCGGGTCCGGCAGGCGCCCGCCGACCTGGAGGGCTACCTGCTCACCGGCAGCACCGCGAGCGTCGCCTCCGGCCGGATCGCGTACGCCTTCGGCCTCGACGGCCCCGCCGTCACCGTGGACACCGCCTGCTCGTCGTCGCTCGTCGCGCTGCACCTGGCCGTACGGGCGCTGCGGGCCGGTGAGTGTGACCTGGCGCTGGCCGGTGGCGTCGCCATCATGTCCACCCCGCACATGTTCGTCGAGTTCAGCCGCCAACGTGGTCTCGCCCCGGACGGCCGCTGCAAGCCCTTCTCCGCCGACGCCGACGGCTTCGGCTCCGCCGAGGGCGTGGGCATGCTGCTGGTAGAGCGTCTCTCCGACGCCCAGCGGCACGGTCACCCGGTCCTCGCCGTGGTGCGTGGCACCGCCGTCAACTCCGACGGCGCGTCGAACGGCCTGACCGCCCCGAACGGCCCCGCCCAGCAACGGGTGATCCGGGCCGCGCTCGCCGACGCGGTGCTGACGCCCGGCGACATCGACGTGGTGGAGGCGCACGGCACGGGCACCCCGCTAGGCGACCCGATCGAGGCCCAGGCGTTGCAGGCGGCGTACGGGCCGGACCGCCCGGCGCAGCGACCGTTGTGGCTCGGCTCGGTCAAGTCGAACCTGGGGCACACCCAGGCCGCCGCCGGTGTCGCCGGCATCATCAAGATGGTCGAGGCGATGCGGCACGAGGTGCTGCCCCGCACCCTGCACGCCGGGACGCCCAGCCCGCACGTCGACTGGGCGGACAGCCCGCTGCGGCTGCTGGACACGGCCCAACCGTGGTCGGCGGACGTGCCGCGTCGGGCCGCCGTGTCGTCGTTCGGCATCAGCGGCACCAACGCCCACGTGATCCTGGAGGCGCCCGCCGGGGTCGGCCGCGTACCGGCCCTTCCGCAGGCGTCCTCTCCCCTCGTACCGCTGGTGCTCAGCGGGCAGTCGACCGACGCGCTGCGCGCCCAGGCGCTTCGCCTCGCGGACCGGCTGGCCGAACCGGGCACACCCACACTGCTCGACACCGGCTGGACCCTGGCCGCCGCCCGGACCGCGTTCACGCACCGGGCGGCGCTGCTCACCAGCGAGAGCGACGCGGTGGGCGCGCTGCGCGATCTGGCCGCCGGCCGCGACCACGCAGGCGTGCACACCGGTGAGGTACGGGCCGGAGGTCTCGCCTTCGTGTTCTCCGGTCAGGGTTCGCAACGGCCCGGTATGGGCGTGGACCTCTCCGCGACATTCCCGGTGTACGCGGAGGCGTTCGACGCGGTCTGCGCCGAGCTGGACCGGCACCTGGACCGGCCGATCCGTGACGTCATCGCCGAGGGCAGCGACCTGGATCAGACGGTCTACACGCAGGCGGCGTTGTTCGCCGTCGAGGTTGCCCTGTTCCGCCTGGTCGAGTCGTTCGGTGTCACCCCGGATTACCTGGTCGGGCACTCGATCGGGGAGATCGCCGCCGCGCACGTCGCGGGGGTGCTGTCCCTGCCTGATGCGGCGACGTTGGTCACCGCCCGGGGCCGGTTGATGCAGGCGTTGCCGACCGGCGGTGTCATGGTGGCGGTGCGGGCCACCGAGGCCGAGGTGTTGCCGTTGCTGACCGACGGGGTGTCCGTCGCTGCGATCAACGGACCTCGGTCGGTGGTGCTCTCCGG
>NZ_JBSFBM010000142.1:0-16718 GCF_053592955.1 Micromonospora sp. NPDC002411
GGGCCACCACCCACGCTGGCCGACCCGCCACCGGCTCCGGCGGGCCCGCCGTTGGTGGCGGAACGCCCCTCCTGGGCCGGTGGTTCGCCGACCGGTTCGGCAACCCCGAGCAGGGACGAGCGGCCGGACTGGTCCGAGGGGCGCATTCCCGCCACCCCGGTCGAACGTCCTTCCTGGGCGGCGATCCAGTCCGCCAAACGCCCCCGTGGGGGTGACGACGAGACCCCGGGCCCGACCCGGCCCGAGGTTCGGCCGACCGGGCCATTCCGGCTCCGTCCAGCGACGCCGGAGTCGCCCGGCCCGGTCGAGTCACACCGCCCGACCGCGCCGCCGAACGCCCCGTCACCCACCGATGTCACGTCGTCCTCGACGGGGGCGGTGCCACCCCCCGCCGCGAACGGGCCCGAACCCCGCGACCGCCCCGCCCCCGCGCCCGCCTCCCCCTATGCGGCTCGCCGATCCGCACCCGACCCGGCGTCGTCCGCCGCCGACGACCGGCAGTCGGACCCGAAAGCGGTGGTGCTGCCGCAGCGCGTTCCCGCGGAGCCGGACGTGCCCGTCGTGCCGGAGCCGCCAGCTGTGGACCCACCCGCCGAAACCCCGGAACTCGCCCGCATCGCCACTCACCTCCGCCGCGACGACGAGCCGGCACCGTTGCGGGAGCGCCCCGAGGGGTTCGACGTCAACGCGATCCTGGACGCCGTCCGTGAGGTGGCAGGTGTCCGCGACGCCGCGCTGCGCCGTACCCCGGCCGGAGCGCACAGCCTGCGACTCGACCTGGCCGACGGTGCCGACCCGGCCGAGGTGAGCCGACAGGTGGCCCGCCTGCTCCAGGACCGGATGGGGCTGGCCGCCGCGCCGCAGAACGTGCCCGGCATGCCCAGCACGCCGCCCCCGCCGGTCCGCCGGCGCGTGGCCGAGCCACGGGTCGCCGAACGACGTACCCCGGATTCCCCGACCCCGGCTCCGCGCGATGCCGGCGCCGACCCGCGTGGCGGTGAGGCTCGGGCGGCCGATTCGACGGGGCCCATCCGACCGTCCGGCGGTCGCGTGGAGGCCGTGCCGACAGGCCCGGAGCAGAGGCCGGGCACTGACGTCTCGCGCCGCCGCCGGTCGAACGCGCCGCACCGGGGTCGCGCCACCGTCGAGGAGCCGGGGTCGGTTTCGGCCGCGCCGGCTGGTGCCGCCACCGGCAGCCCGGCGACGCTCGGCACGTCGTACTCCGGTGGTCAGGTGACCACGACGGAGTCGGCGCCGTCCCGGCCGTTGGAGACGGGCGGCGCGCCGGGGCCACGGGTGGTGATCGACCACGTGCAGGTCAGCACCTTCGGCCTGGACGCGAACGTGGAGGTCCGGCTGCTGGCCGGGGGCGAGACCGCCTCCGGGTACGCCACCGGCCCGGCGGTGGACGGCTACGTGCTGCGGCTCTGCGCGGTGGCGGCGGCGGCAGCGGTCGACGAGTTGCTGCGCGGCGCCGACAACGCCGAGCGGGGGCGCTGCTTCGTCGAGCACGCCGCGGTGGTGCCGTTCGGCAACTGTGAAGTGGCCACTGTGGTGGCACTGCTCGTCTGTGAGGGCTGGGTCGAGCAGCTCGCCGGCTCGGCTCTGGTCGCCGGTGATCCCCGGCAGGCAGTGGTCCGGGCGACGCTGGCAGCGGTGAACCGTCGGCTGGAGGCGCTGCTGTCCTGAGTGGTCCGGGGCAGACTGGAACGATGAGAAGCGCCACCCTCTGGCCGGACCACCTGCTTCCCGACGACCGTGTTCCCCCGCCGTGGCCGGGCCGGGAGGTCCGCCTCGACGGCCTGGTCACGTACGTGCGGGACACTCCGGCCACAGCCGCTGGCGCGGAGCCGGCGCTGTACGTGCACGGGCTGGGCGGGTCGTCGCAGAACTGGACCGACCTGGCCGGGCTGCTCGCCGACCGGCTGGACGGTCAGGCGATCGACCTGCCCGGCTTCGGTCGTAGCGAGCCGGGGCCCCGCTACACGATCCCGGCGTTCGCGGACCTCGTTGTCCGCTGGATCGAGCACTCCGACCGTGGTCCGGTGCACCTGTTCGGCAACTCGCTGGGCGGAGCGGTGGCGGTCCAGGTGGCCGGGCTCCGGCCCGACCTGGTCCGTACGCTCACCCTGATCTCCCCGGCTCTGCCGTTCCTGGACTTCCGTCGCTCGTTGCAGGGGCGGATGCTGCCGGTGCTCGCCATTCCGCGCGGCGAACGGTTGGTCGCCCGGCGCCTCACCCAGCTTCCGCCCGAGGTGATGGCCCAGCAGGTGTTGGAGGCCTGCGTCGCCGATCTCACCCGGATCTGCGACCAACGTCGGGCCGAGGCGCTGGAGGAGATCCGGGTCCGCTACGAGGCGGAGCACTACGCGGCCGCGTACGTCCGGACGTTCCGTGGTCTGGTCTCCAGCTTCCTGCGGGCGTACCTGCCGGGGCCGGGTTCGTTGTGGCGGCTCGCCGAGGCGGTACGCGCACCGACGCTGGTGGTGGGTGGCCGTCAGGATCGTCTGGTCGACGTGCGGGTCGCGCCGCAGACCGCGCGGGTTATTCGTGACAGCCGGTTGATGATGCTCGACGGCGTCGGTCATGTGGCGCAGTTGGAGGTGCCCCGACTGGTGGCCCGAGCGGTGATCGGGCTGCTCGCCGAAACGGGGGACTCCGTTGGGCGGTCCGATCTGGCAGGCTGAGCCCGATGCCCAGCTCAGCCCGCCTCCCGGCCCGTCGTCAGCGACGCTTCGCTCTGTTCGCCCAACTGGTGGCGGTGGTGCTGGCGGTGAGCGCGGCGGTGACCGTGATCGCGGAGGGGCCGGGTGGGCACCCTGGCGCCGAACGGTTGGCCGCCGACGAGATCTCCACGGTGCCGCCACTGGTGGCCGCGCCACTGCCGCCGTCGGTCAGCCCGTCGCCCTCCGCGGCGGTGCCGTCCAGCCCGCCTCCGGTGCTGCGGATGCCCGGTGCGGTCCCGAGCGCCGGCAGCGGCGATTTCGGGTACGACGCCCGTTCCGGTCCGGTGCTGGGGCGAGCGGGTGAGCTGCGTCGTTTCCGGGTCGCTGTGGAGTCGGGCAGCAACGAGGATGCGGGGGAGTTCGCGCTGGCGGTCCAGACGGCGCTCGCCGGTCCGGGCAGTTGGGTGGACAGTGGCAAGCTGCGGCTGCAACAGGTGCCGGGGGGCGCGCCTCGCGACTTCACCGTCTACCTGGCGACGGCCCGCACGGCGGGTCGCATGTGTGCCGACGGGGGAGTGGACATCCGGGTCGGGGGTCGGCCGTACACGTCCTGTCGTGCGCCCGGCCAGGTGATCATCAACCTGGATCGGTGGCGGCTGTCCGTGCCGCACTTCGTCTCGGCCGGGGTGCCGTTGTCGGTCTACCGGACGTACGTGGTCAACCACGAGGTGGGTCACCAGCTCGGGCACCGGCACGAGCGCTGCCCGGGCGCGGGCCGACCGGCGCCGGTGATGATGCAGCAGACGCTCTTCTGGAACGGGTGCCGGGTCAACCCGTGGCCGTACCTCGAAGGGCGTCGCTACAGCGGCCCCGCCCTCTGAGTGACGGGTCGACACGCCGACCTGCTACCCCTCCATCAGGCGTCTTGCGGCAATAGCTCCAAAAATGGAGAAATGCCCGAATAATCTGGCAGGCTCGTCGTCATGACGCCGTCGTCCCGATACGGCCCGCCCCAGCCGCCCGACCCGTCGGGCGGGTCGGTGTACGTGCGTCCCACGCTGGCCCGGATGCACCGGCGGCGTCGCCGCACCCTGCTGTTCGGCCTGCTCGTGTTGACCGCCGCCATCGGCGTGCCGCTGGCCAGGGGCGACGGTGAGCCGGCGGCCGTCACTCCTGCCGTCACCACCCAGGGCGGCACGGGGCGCGGCGGTGGGGCTGCGCATCCGGTGCCCACCAGCTATCCGTCGGTCGGTGCCGGACGGTTCACCGCTGCCGACGGCGAGACATCAGTGCACGGCACGGACGGCCCGCTGCGCCGGTACCGGGTCGTCGTCGAACGAGGCACCGGCCAGGACGCCGAGGCCTTCGCCACCCGAGTGGACGAGGTACTGGCCGACCCACGGAGCTGGATCGCCTCCGGCGAGCTGCGGGTGCAGCGGGTGGCCGACGCCGGTGCCGCCGACTTCACCATCTACCTGGCCACCCCTGTCACGTCCGAACGGATGTGCGCCGAGGGTGGGCTGACCACCGAGCGCTACACCTCCTGCCGCCTGCCCGGCCAGGTCATCATCAACCTGGCCCGCTGGATGGAGGCGGTCCCCGACTACGGCGCCTCGCTGGACACCTACCGCACCTACGTGATCAACCACGAGGTCGGCCACGAGTTCGGCGAACAGCACGAGGCCTGCCCCGCGCCGGGTGAGCCCGCCCCGGTGATGCAGCAGCAGACGTACGGCCTGGACGGGTGCGTCGCCAACGCCTGGCCCTACCTCGACGGCCGTCGCTACGCGGGTGACATCGTCCCCTGATCGACGGCATCGTCGGTTATTCCCGCTCCCGCATCGCGGACCACGTGTCCTCCCTCATGGCCGAGCAGGGCCCCCGCGAGCAACAATGGCGCGGTTCACACCGCCGATCCCGGGGAGTCCACCGTGTCGTTGCCCCCGCTCGTCGAGCCCGCCGCCGAGCTGACCGTTGACGAGATCCGCCGCTACTCACGCCACCTGATCATCCCGGATGTCGGGGTAGCCGGGCAGAAGCGGCTCAAGAACGCCCGGGTGCTCTGTGTCGGCGCAGGTGGCCTCGGGTCGCCCGCCCTGCTGTACCTCGCCGCGGCCGGGGTCGGCACGCTCGGCATCATCGACTTCGACACCGTCGACGAGTCGAACCTCCAGCGCCAGGTCATCCACGGTGTGTCCGACGTCGGTCGGTCCAAGGCCGAGTCCGCCGCGGCGTCGATCCGCGAGATCAACCCGCTGGTCAACGTGGAGATCCACAACACCGCGCTGGACCGGGAGAACGTCCGCGAGATCTTCGCCCAGTACGACCTGATCGTCGACGGCACCGACAACTTCGCCACCCGCTACATGGTCAACGACGCTGCGGTGCTGCTCGGCAAGCCGTACGTGTGGGGCTCGATCTACCGCTTCGACGGCCAGGCGTCGGTGTTCTGGGCCGAACACGGCCCCTGCTACCGCTGCCTCTACCCGGAGCCGCCGCCGCCCGGCATGGTTCCCTCCTGCGCCGAGGGCGGCGTGCTGGGTGTGCTCTGCGCGTCGATCGGCTCGATCCAGGTGAACGAGGCGATCAAGCTGCTCACCGGCATCGGCGAGCCCCTGGTCGGCCGTCTGATGGTCTACGACGCCCTGGAGATGGAATACCGCAAGATCAAGGTTCGCAAGGACCCGAACTGCGCGCTCTGCGGCGAGAACCCGACGGTCACCGACCTGCTGGAAGACTACGAGGACTTCTGCGGCGCGGTCTCCGAGGAGGCCCAGGAGGCGACGCTCGACTCGACCATCACCGCCCTGGAACTCAAGGAGTGGCAGGACGCCGGCAAGGACATCTTCCTGGTCGACGTGCGGGAGCCGGCCGAGTACGAAATCGTCCGGATCCCCGGCGCCACCCTGATCCCCAAGGGCGACATCATCTCCGGCGAGGCCCTCGCGAAGCTGCCGCAGGACCGGCAGATCGTGCTGCACTGCAAGTCCGGCGTCCGCTCGGCGGAGGCGCTCGCGGCGCTCAAGGCGGCCGGTTTCCGCGACGCCGTACACGTGCAGGGCGGCGTGCTCTCCTGGATCAAGCAGATCGATCCGTCGCTGCCGGCGTACTGATCGACCGGGCCGGGGCGGCCGAGCGGGCCGCACCCGGCCCGCAACGGCCGCCCCGGCAACCGCCGGCTCGTCGCGGCAAATCGACGCAAGTCACGATGGGTGGCCCTGCGGTCGGAGCGACGCAGCCATGCCGGGCCAACCGATTCCCCGAGGCGCGATCGCGTCTGCGCAGGTAGCGTTCCCGCCGTGGTCGACTTGGAAGCCGCGATCGGGTTCGTCGTGGCGCACGGTGATGCGGTGGAACGTGCCCGCCTCTCCTGGCTGCGCAACGGCACCGCGGTGCCCGCCGAACTGTTGGCGACGGCGGAGGTCGGCCAGTCGTCAGACGGTGGCTGGCCGGCCACCTGGGGCGGTGAGGTGGCTTCGATCGACGCCACCTGCTTCCGGCTCGCCGAGTTGGACGACCTGGGAGCGCTCGGTCGTCCCGCCGCGCGTCGGGCACTCGACTGGCTGGCGTCGCGGCAGCAGGCCGACGGTGGTTGGGACGAGGACGCGTCGCTGGCCGACTCGGCCCCGGAGTGGGCCCGACCCGGCGACCCGGAAGCCGGGTTCCTCGTGTCGGCCAATGCCGGTTTCTGGCTCACCGTCGCCGGCCGGGACGCCCGCGCCTCGGGCCCGCTCGACCATCGGGTCGGTGGGGCGTACGCCGGGGTGGTGCAGGCGGCGGCCCACTCCCTGGCCGCGCGGCTGCGTCCGGACGGCAGTTGGCCGTCGTACCTCGCCGCCGGGTGGTTGAGCGCGGCGGTGCTGCACCGCCAGGAGATGTTCCAGGAGTCGGCGCGGATCCAGGTGGTGCTCGCCGAACGGATGCCGAAGATGTCCCCGGGTGATGTGACGTGGTTGGCGGCCACCCTGCGCCGGGCCGGCATCGACCCGCAGGACTGGATCATGGTGCGGGCCCTGCGCCGGCTGGCCGAGACCCAGCGCAGCGACGGCGGCTGGGAGAGCGACGACGGCCACCAGTTCGACGTGCACGCCACGCTCTCCGCGATCCGGGCCGCCCGGCCCACGCCCGCCGCGGCGGGCGTGACTGCCCGCTGAGTGCCTAGCGCAGGTGACCGTCGCCGGTGACCACGTACTTGGTGCTGGTCAGCTCGGGCAGACCCATCGGGCCACGGGCGTGCAGTTTCTGGGTGGAGATGCCGATCTCCGCGCCGAACCCGAACTCACCGCCGTCGGTGAACCGGGTCGAGGCGTTGACCATCACCGCCGCCGCGTCCACCCGCGCGACGAACTCGCGGGCCGCGCTCGCTGAGTCGGTGAGGATCGCCTCGGTGTGTCCGGTGCCGAAGCGGCGGATGTGCGCGACCGCCGCGTCCAGTGAGTTGACCACCGCGACCGAGATGTCGGCGGACAGGTACTCGGTGGCGAAGTCCTCCTCGGTGGCCGGGACGACGGCTGCGGAGTACGCGGCCACCTCGGGGGAGCCATGCACTGTCACCCCCGCCTCCGCGAGCGCGGCCAGCATCGGCGGCAGGAACGCGTCGGCGACGTCCGCGTGCACCAGCAGCGACTCGGCCGTGTTGCAGGTGGACAGGCGCTGCGTCTTGGCGTTCAGCGTCACCGCGACCGCCTTCGCCACGTCGGCGGCGGCGTCCACGTAGATGTGGCAGTTGCCCACCCCGGTCTCGATCACCGGCACTGTCGACTCCTCGACCACGGTGCGGATCAACGACGCGCCGCCACGTGGAATGAGCACGTCGACGAGCCCTCGGGCGCGCATCAGCTCCTTGACCGAGTCGCGGGAGCTGGCGTCGAGCAACTGCACCGCGTCAGCCGGCAGCCCGGCCCCGGCCACCGCGTCGCGCAGCACCTCGACCAGCGCGGCGTTGGAGTGCGCGGCCGACGACGACCCGCGCAGCAGCGCCGCGTTGCCGGACTTGAGGCAGATCCCGGCGGCGTCCACAGTCACGTTCGGCCGCGCCTCGTAGATGATGCCGACGACCCCGAACGGCACCCGGATCTGACGCAGCTCCAGCCCGTTAGGCAGGGTGGAACCGCGGACCACCTCGCCGACCGGGTCGGGCAGCGCGGCCATCTGGCGCAGCGCGTCGGCGATGCCGGCCACCCGGCCCGCGTCGAGGGCGAGCCGGTCCAGCACGGCCGCGCTCAGCCCGGCCTCGCGCCCGGCCGCCAGGTCCGTCTCGTTGGCGGTCAGGATCTCCGGGGTACGCGCCACCAGCGCATCGGCCATCGCCACCAGCGCGGCGTCCTTGACCGTACGGGTGGCAGTGGCCAGGTCAGCGGCGGCGTTCCGCGCCCGCTTCGCCTGCTCGACGACGGTCATGCCAGCACTCCTCACAGCAGCACGAGGTCGTCGCGGTGGACGACCTCTCGTTCGTACGCCGGACCGAGCGCCGCGGCGAGTTCGGACGTGGAGCGGCCGAGCAGCCCGGGCAGCTCCACCGCGTCGTAGTTGACCAGACCCCGGGCGACCGACGCGCCGGCGGTGTCCACCAGGTCCACCGGGTCGCCCGCGGTGAACGTGCCGTCCACTGCGGTGATGCCGGCCGGGAGCAGCGACTTGCGCCGCCCGACGACGGCGGCGACCGCGCCCGGGTCGAGGTGCAGTCGCCCTCGGGGTGACGTGGCGTGGGCCAGCCAGAACAGCCGGGCCGTCGGGCGTTGCCGCTGCGGGTGGAACAGCGTGCCGACGGGCTCGCCGGCCAACGCCGGACCGGCCAGGTCGGCGGCGGTGAGCACCACCGGGATGCCGAAGCCGGTGGCGATCCGGGCGGCCTCGACCTTGGTCACCATGCCGCCGGTGCCGACGCCGGACCGGCCCGCCCCGCCGATGGTGATCCCGGCGAGATCCGCGTCGCCGTGAACCTCGGAGATCCGCGTCGACTGCGGCTTGGTGGGGTCGCCGGTCCAGAGCGCGTCCACGTCGGAGAGGAGAACCAGCAGGTCGGCGTGCACCAGCGCGGCCACCAGCGCGGCCAACCGGTCGTTGTCGCCGAACCGGATCTCCTGGGTGGCCACCGTGTCGTTCTCGTTGACGATCGGCACAGCCCGCAGGTCGAGCAGTTTGCGCAGCGTGCGGTACGCGTTGCGGTAGTGCGCCCGCCGGGTCACGTCGTCGACGGTGAGCAGCACCTGCCCCACAGTGCGGCCGTGCCGGGCGAAGCTGGCCGCGTACCGGCCGATCAGGAGGCCCTGCCCGACGCTGGCGGCGGCCTGCTGGGTGGCCAGGTCGCGCGGGCGTCGGGGGAGCCCGAGTGGGGCGAGGCCGGCGGCGATCGCGCCGGAGGACACCAGGACCACCTCGCGCCCCTCGGCGGCGAGCCGACCGAGGATGTCGACGAGCGCGTCGACGCGCTTCTCGGCCAGACCGCCGGTGGCGGTGGTCAACGAGGAGGATCCGATCTTGACGACGACCCGCCGGGCCGCCGTGACTGCGTCGCGCACCCGCCCATTCTGCGTGGTCACGGCCGTACCGCCCGGCGGCCTTCCCATATGGTGGCGGATTGTGACACCTGACGAGTACGTCGAGGCGGTGCTCGACCTGGTCGAGCGGATCCCGGAGGGTCGGGTCATGTCGTACGGCGCGGTCGCCGACGCGCTCGCCGAGCGATCAGGTCGCGCCTCGGCGCGACTGGTGGGCGCCATCATGGCCCGCCATGGCGGCTCGGTGCCCTGGCACCGGGTGGTGACGGCGGCTGGCCGGCTGCCACCGGGCCACGAGCGGGAGGCGCGGGCCCGCCTGCGCGCCGAGGGGACGCCGCTCCGCCCGACCGGGGTGGACATGGCGGCGGCCGGATGGTCGCCGGACGAGGATCGGTGACCAGGGCCGAACCGGCGTGCACGCGGTGCCCCGTTCCGGGAAGGGAACGGGGCACCGCGGGGTGCTTCAGAGCGGAATGGGGGACCGGACCCTGTTGTCGGCGGGCTTGAGGTCGGGCCAAGGGCGATCCTGGGCGTCGTAGTGTTCGACTTCGAAGGTCCTGATGTGCGCGTCCGCCCCCGGCTTGCCCGGCACCAACTGGACGAACGTGTAGCGGCGCGACTCACCGGCGGGCACCCCGGGTAGCAGGCACGACGGCACGTACTGCTGCGGCGCGGGGTTCGGGTCGCACTTCGACCAGTCCCCGCCGGCCCGTTCGCCGACGTCGATGGACTGGAATGCCATCTGGGGCGCGTCGAGGGGCCCCGCGTTGGTGACGGTGAAGACGGTGGTGAGTTTGCGTCGGGTGTCGGCACCGGGGACGTCGACCAGTTCGTGGCTCATGCTCAGCCTCAGGTCGGTGAGTCGGGGGTCCTTGCCGAACGCGGTGGGGCCGTCGGTCTGACCGAACCGCTCCCCGTCCCACCGGTACGTCCGTACCTGTTCGCGCACCAGATAGGTCGGTATGCCACAGCACGGCACGATGTCGGCCACCCGCACCTCGACAGATCCGTTCCGATTGATCTCCACCGCGAGAACGTCGTCGAACCCGTCGCCGGTCCGGACCACCCTGCCCAGTGTCACGATCCGACCGTCCGGGTTCCGGTCGAAGGCCACCACCTGCTTCGCTGACGCCTCGGCGTACCGGCAGGAGACGACGGCGAGGGTCTCGACGGCACCGTCGCCGTCCACGTCGCCGTACCGGAACGCGTTGTTCGCCAACTCCGACACGAACAGGTCGGTCGCGTTGGTCTTGAGTCGAACGTTCGAGGTGGTGCAGCCCTGCTCCGCCAGGTTCGACGGCCAGCTCGGCAGGTCGACCCGGGTGGCGAGCAGTTGGGCCCGGCTGATCCGTCCGTCCGGGGCGTTCGGGGTGCTGGTGGTCGCCGACGGCGACCCGGTCGGTGTGGGCGTCGGCGGGGCCGACGTCGGTGGGGTCGTTGGCTCGACGGACTCCGCCGGCACCGGCGGGTTCCGGTCGTCGCGCAGCGCGGCGTTGGCGACGACGGGGGCCACCACCAGGACGACCGCCACTGCGGCCACGGCGACCGCCGTCATCCGACGGCGTCGGCGGAGGAGGTGCCGGGCGTGGTCCGGCCCTGGGCCGGCGACCTGGGTGACCACGTCGTTGCGGTACGCGATGAGGCGCTCGCGCAGTAGCGGGTCGAAGTCAGACATCGCACACCCCCTCGGTGTTCTCGTCGAGCAGTCCGGCCAGTGCCGTCCGACCGCGGTGCAACCAGGACTTGACGGTGCCCTCGGCCACCCCTTCCTGAGCGGCGATCTCACTCACCGACAGGTCGGCCAGGTAGTGCAGGATGACCGCTCGACGGTGGGTGGCGGGCAGTTGCGCCAACGCCGCGTCGATCGCCACCCGGTCGGGGTTCGGCCCGGCCACCTCCGCATCGGTGGGCCGCTGCCGCAGCAGGTGGTTGCGGGCGGTACGCAGGCGTCGCCAGCGGCTGCGGGCCAGGTTCCAGGCGACCCGGCGGACCCAGGCCACCGGGTCGTCGTACCGGACCAGGCGGTCCCAGCGGGCCAGCGCCCGGTAGAACGCCTCCTGGGCCAGGTCCTGTGCGTGCCCCAGATCCCCGGTGTACGCGCACAGTTGGGCGGTCACGCTGCCGAAGTGCGCGTGGTAGAAGTCGTCGAAAGTGATCGTCACCTCGACCGACACGCCGGCCGTCCGTGCGGCTGGTGGCTCGTTGGCGCGGGCTCCCATCGTTGCTGTCACTGCCCCTCCCCCGTCACCGCCGGGCTGGTTTGCCGTCGGCGCTGGTAACACTCCGAGGCTGCGGAGGCGGTTGCGTGCCCGGCTGCCGGCTACCCGACTGTTCGGATGTCGGTATCGGGCGGGCGGATGAGGGATGTGACCTCCGGCATAACGTGAGTAACATTCGGCCCCATGAAAACGCCGCTGGGCACCGGCTCGTCAGCCGCCGGCTCGCTGCCCCGCCCGGTGCACGCCGGCTACGCGCTCGGCTCGCTGGCGACCGGCGCGTTCGGCACCGTGCCCGGCCTGCTGCTCCTGCCGTACCTGACCGACACGCTGGGCGTGGCCGCCGGACTCGCGGCCCTGCTGGTGCTGCTGCCCAAGGCCTGGGACGTGCTGGTCAACCCGGTCGCCGGGCGGATCTCCGACCGCACCCGTTCACGCTGGGGCGCTCGTCGCCCGTACCTGCTCGTCGCCGGCCTCGCGCTCGCCGTCCTCTTCGCGTCGATCTTCGCGGCGCCGTTCGGCAACGGCCCGGCCGCCGCCGCGTACGTGGCGTTCGCCTTCCTCGCCACCGCCACCGCGTTCGCCTTCTTTCAGGTGCCGTACGTGGCAATGCCGGCGGAGTTGACCGACGACTACACCGAGCGCACCCGGCTGATGACCTGGCGGATCGCGGTGCTGGCGTTGGCCATCCTGGTCTCCGGCGCGGTCGCCCCACTGGTGGTCAGCGCCGGCGGAGACGGTGTTGCCGGGCACCGGTGGATGGGGCTGTTCGTGGCGGCGCTGATCGCCCTCGGCGCCGTCGGGGCGTTCCTCGGCACCCGGTCCGCGCCGACCGGCACGGTGAGCGGGAGCGAGCCGACCCTGCGCGCCCAACTCGCCGTTGCCGCCGCCAACCGCCCGTTCCGGGCGCTGCTGATCTGTTTCGTCGTGCAGTCCGCCGGGGTGGCGACGATCCTGGCCGGGGTCAACTACTTCGCCGGGCAGATCCTGCGCGACGACGAGAGCGGGCCGACCCTGCTCTTCGTCTGCTTCGTCGGGCCGGCGCTGCTGGTGATGCCGATCTGGTCCCGGGTCGGTGCCCGGCTGGGCAAGCGGACCGCGCTGGTCGCCGCCTCGCTGATCCTCGCCGTCGGGGCGCTCACCCTGGTCGCCGCGTCGGTGCTGCCGACTGTCGCCGTCTACCTGGTGGTCGCGGTGATCGGCGTCGGGTACGCCGGGCAGCAGGTCTTCTCGCTGTCGATGCTGCCGGACTGCATCGCGTACGACACCAGGCGCACCGGTCGCCGACAGGCGGGTGTGTTCACCGGCCTGTGGACGGCCGGGGAGACCCTCGGGCTGGCACTGGGTCCGGGCATCTACGGCCTGGTGCTCCAGGTCTCCGGCTACGTCTCCTCCGACACCGGAACAGCCGCCGCCCAGTCCGATGGTGCCCGCCTGGGCGTCCTGCTCGGCTTCACGCTGATCCCGGCTCTGTTGATCGCCCCACCGATCCTCCTGCTCCGCCAGTACACCCTCACCCCCACCGCCCTGGCTGACCCGATCCGTGCCGACCGCGTCGATCATGGAGTTGTGCTGGGGGACGAAAGCCGTTGACCGTCACGAGAAGGGCACCATGACTCCATGATCGACGAGAGCAGGGTCGAGGTCCGGGCCGCGTTGCCTCTCGGGGTGCCAGCGGATGTCGCGTTGGCCGAGGTGCGGAGCCTGCGCGCCGGTGACCGGCCGACCCACGGTGGGCAGCTGTTCGCGTACGTCTACGACCCCGCGGTGCCGGGCCTGGACGAGCTGACCGCCGCCGCGCACCGGGAGAGCGCGCACGTCAACGGGCTGGACCCGACCGCGTTCCCGTCCCTGCTGGCGATGGAGAACGCCCTGGTGGGCGCTGCCGGCCGGGTGCTCGGCGCCGGCCCGGGCACGACCGCCCCGGACGTCGTCGGCAGTGTCACCAGCGGCGGTACCGAGTCGCTGATCCTCGCGGTCAAGACGGCCCGGGACGCGCACCCGGAGATCGCCGAGCCCCGGATCGTGGTGCCGTCGAGCGCCCACGCCGCGTTCGCCAAGGCGGCGCACTACCTGCGGGTGGCGATGGACGTCGTGCCGGTCTCCCCGGACACCCTGCGTCCCGATCCGGCCGCGATGGCCGCCGCGATCCGTCCGGAGACGGTGCTCGTCGCCTGCTCCGCGCCGTCGTACGCGCACGGGGTGGTGGACCCGGTCGCGGAGATCGCGGCGGCGGCCGCCGCCGCCGGGGTGCGCTGCCACGTGGACGCCTGCTTCGGCGGCTGGACCCTGCCGTACCTGCGTCGCCTCGGTGAGCCGGTGCCGCCGTTCGACTTCGCGGTACCCGGGGTCACGTCCATCTCGGTGGACCTGCACAAGTACGCGTACGCGCCGAAGGGGGTGTCGGTGCTGCTGCACCGGGATGCCGCGCTCCGCGCCCCGCAGTACTTCGCGTACGCCGACTGGCCCGGCTACACGATGATCAACCCGGTGATCGCGTCCACCCGCTCGGGCGGGCCGATCGCCGCCGCGTACGCCACGGTGCGGCACCTCGGCGACGACGGTTACCTGCGGCTCGCCACCGTCACCCGGGACGCGGTCGCCGGCCTGGCCGAAGCGGTACGCGCCGTCGACGGGTTGCGGCTGATGGCCGAGCCGGAGTCGACGGTGGTGTGCTTCACGGCCACCAAGGATGGCCCGGACCTGTTCGTCCTGGTCGACGAGCTGACCGCGCGGGGTTGGCACACCCAGCCCCAACTGTCGTACGCGGGGCTGCCGGCGAGTGTGCACCTCACGGTGACCGCCTCGGTCGCGCCCCGGGTCGCCGAGTTCGGGCCCGACCTGGTCGAGGCGGTGGCCGTCGCCCGGACGGCCGGTCCGGTCGCCCTCCCGCCCGAGCTGATCGCACTGGCGACGTCGCTGACCCCGGACGCCCTCACGCCCGAACTCGTCGCCGGGCTGGCCGCCGGGCTCGGACTCGGTGGCGGGGGAGCCTCGACGCCGGATCGCCTGGCCGTGGTGAACACGCTGCTCGACGCCGCCCCGCCGGCGTTGCGCGAACGGCTGCTGGTCGAGTTCGTCGGCCTGCTGCAACGTCCCACCTGGTGACCGGAGCCGGCCGCGTCGTACGCCATCGTGGCGTGCGGCGCGGCCGGCGATCGTCAGCCGTAGATCAACTTCATCTGCACCAGGTTGTCGGTTCTCTTGACGTCCGGCAGGACGTCACCTTTGCCGTCCCACGGCTGGACCTCCACGTCCGCCTTGTCCGTGCTGAGCGTGATTCCTTCGAGCACCCGGAAGTCCAGATCCAGCCGTATCTCTTCGCCGGCGGCGAGCTGACGCACGCTGCAGGTGATCGTTCCGACGTCGCCGTGGGCGCCGGGGCACAGTTCCCACCCGTCGACGTCCGCGCGCACCGTTTCAGGCACAGCCAACCGCACCCCCACGCGGGCGACCGGCCCCGTGCCCCGGTTGCGGATCCGCACCGTGGCCGTACCCGTTCGGGAGCCGTCGTCCGCAGTTCTCAACACGAGGTCGCCGGTGGTGACCGAGACATCCGCCAGGTTGGGGTTCGGACCGAAGCTCGTCGGCCCGGAGACCTGGGCGAAGGCGTCGCCCTTCCAGCGGTAGCTCCGCCACTGCCGCTGTGACCAGTCGGCGGACCAGCCGCCCCCGGGAGCGATGTCACCCACCTGCACGCGGACCGTGCCGTCGGCCACCACGTCGAGGGCGAACAACCACTGCGGCTTGTCGATGGTGGTCATCACCACGCGGCCGAGCGTGACCACCTTCCCCTGCTCGTCCCGGTCGAATGCCACCACCTGCATCGAGCCGCCGGTGCCGAACACGCACTGCACGAGCGCCACCGTCTCCACCGCCCCGTCCCCGTCGACGTCGCCGTGGTCGAGCGTCAGCAGCCAGTTGACCCCCTCGCGGACGTTGTCGCCGCTGAGCCGCACCCCCGAGGTCGGGCAGTCCCGCCCGGCCCGCCAGGCCGGCAGGGTCACCGACGCGTCGAGCAACTGGGCGCGGCTGATCCGGCCGTCCGGCACTACCGAGGTGGGGCCGCCAGTGGTCACGGAGGGGCCGGGAGTCGGGCTGGTCGAGCTGTCCGGGGTGGGCGACACCGAGATGCTCGGCGTCGGGTCGACCGGACCCGGCTGGTGGTCCGGGCCGTTCATCGCCGCGTACCCGATGGCGGACCCGCCGAACAGCGCGAGCGCCGTCGTGGCGGTGGCTCCCCACCGGCGTCGGTTGCGGCCTCGCACCGTCCGGCGGACGGCGGCGGGACCGGGCACCTCGACCTTGTCCAGCACGGTACGGCGGTAGTGGGCAAATTCCTCGGCGAGGCCGAGGGTCTCCTGCTCAGACATCCCGCACCTCCTCGTTGGTGTCCCGCAGATGCGTCGCGAGGGCCGTGCGGCCCCGGTGCAGCCACGATTTGACGGTGCCCTCGGCGACCCGCTCCTGCGCGGCGATCTCGGCGACCGACAGGTCGGCGAGGTAGTGCAGAACGACAGCCCGTCGCTGCTTCGGCGGCAACTTCGCCAGCGCGACGTCGAGGGCGACCCGGTCGGGGCTCGGCCCTGCGACGTGGGTCTCCCGTTGCCGCACCAGCCACGACTGGGCGGTCCGCAACCGCCGCCAGCGGTTGTGTCCGAGGTTCCAGGCGACCTTGCGTACCCAGGCCAACGGGTCCTCGTACCGGGCGAGCCGGTCCCAGCGGGCATACGCCCGGCAGAACGCCTCCTGAACCAGGTCCTGCGCCTGCCCGCGGTCACCCGTGTACGCGGTGAGCTGCACGACCAGCGAACGGAAATGGGCGTGGTAGAAGTCGTCGAAGACCAGTTCGTTGGCGGCCGAGGTGGAGTTGCCCAGCGGGTCCGGCGGCCGTCCGCCCACCTCTACTTCTCTCGTCACAAGCACTCGTCCTCCCCGTGGTGGCCGCGGGCGGCGTGTTCGCCAGCACCGGTCACACATTCGGGTACGCCGGCAGGTTGCGGGAGAACCGGTAGGCGTTCCCTGTCGTCTGCGGGACATCGCGCCCGCGTGGCACAGATCAGGTGGTCCATCAACGGGCATCAGTATAGATAAGTACCGCTATAAGTAGGTTTTGTGTTATTCGTCGGTTCCGTACAGTCATGTCATCAACCAAACGGCACGGGGAGAGACCATGACGATGCGAAAGATCCTGATCACCGGAGTGACCGCGGCAGCCGGCTTGGCCCTCGGCCTGGGCGGCGCGGCGGCAGCCGTCACGGCGATCGGCCCCGGCCCGGGCGCTCCGGGCGAGATCGGCCCCGGTCCGGGTGTGGTCCTGGCGATCGGCCCCGGCC
>NZ_JBSFBM010000143.1:0-16621 GCF_053592955.1 Micromonospora sp. NPDC002411
AAGGTTGCGCGAGGGGGAGTTGCCGACGTAGGTTAGGTGCAACCAAAGGTTGCTTGAACACCGGCATGGTGTCCAGCGTGGTGGTGATGTTCTGCGTGGTGCCGCCCCGGTACGTCTTCCCGGTGAAGATGTCGGTCCAGCTGTTGCCCGGCGGGAACCACACCGACGTCGTGGCGGTGTCGCCCGGCGTCGTCACCGGTGCCACCAGGTAGTCCGGGCCGTAGAGGTACTGGGAACCGGCGGTGGCGTACGCGGCCTGTTCATTCGGGTACGCCAGGTACATCGAGCGGACGATGGGCGTACCCGTGCGGGTGGCCTCCTTGGCGGCGGCGTAGGTGTACGACTGCAGTTCCTTGCGCAGGTTCAGGAACTTCTTGGCCGACTTGTTCGCCACCGGGCCGTACTGCCAGGGCAGCCGGTCGCTGTGGTTGGAGTGCAGCCGGTCGATCGGCTGGAACGTGCCGAACTGGACCCACCGGGCGTAGAGGTCGTCGGGCAGCTTGGTGCTGCCCGGTTCGGTGCCCGGCTCCTGGAGGCCGCCGGTGTGCCCGCCGATGTCGTGGCTGACCGCGGCCAGCCCGGTCGCGGCGGACTCGCCCGGCGTGTAGCCGACCTCCATCTGGAGGGTCGACCAGTCACTGGTGGTGTCGCCGGTGAAGTGCAGCGTGGTGCGCTTGTCGGCCCACGGCCCGGTCGACACCGGGGTCGGGCTGCTGTAGCCGCCGGCCTGCAACGACCCGTACGCCCGGGAGAAGGCGAAGCCGGTGTTGTCGGCGTACTGCTGGTTGATCCACGCGTCGCCGGTCACCCCGGCGAGCGAGGACTTGGTGTTGTCGCAGCACCAGTCCAGCCACCAGAGGTCCGGGCCCTTGGTGCCCTTCGGCAGCATGCCGTCGTGGAGCTGCATGTATGCCTTGAGCTGGTCCGGGTCGCCGAAGTCGAACGTGTAGCAGTCGGGACCGCCGTTGCAGCCGACGCGCTGCAGCTTGCCCTTCGCGGTGGCCTGCGCCTGCGCGAACTTCGGGTCCGAACCGAGGATGCTCGGGTGGATGTTGATGCCGGTGTGCAGGCCCTGCTTCTTCGCCCAGTCGAAGAACGCCTTCGGATCGGGGATCCGGGTGGGGTCGATGCTCCAACCGTTCCACTTGTCCGGCGCCTTGATGTCCGTGTCGAGAACAAGAACATCCATGGGTACGCCTTCGGCCTTCGCCCGGGCCACCAGGTCCTGGAACTCGGTGGCGGTGCGGTCGTAGTACTCGGAGTACCACACCCCGTACGCCCACTGGGGCAGCAGCTTCGTGGGTCCGGTCAGTGTCGACAGGTCCTTCAGGCCACGGGTGAAGTCCTGCCCGTACGCGAAGACGTAGCCGTCCTGCTCGGGCGCGGGCCGGGGCTTGGTGGTGCGCAGGGCCGAGGCGGAGTCGTCGAGCAGGTACCAGCCGTCCTGGTAGAGCAGGCCCGGAGCAGTGAGCGCGGAACCGGTCACGCCGTCCAGGCCGCGGCGGTAGCCGCCGAGCGGCGCGTGTGGGGCGAGCAGCGGGGAGTCCTTGCTCGTGACGGCGACCGTGTCGACGTTGACGTTGCAGCTGGCGTCCGTGGGGCAGCCCAGCGTCACGGTGTTGGTGCCGCGGTCCAGGTGGACCGGGACGGCAACGGTGTTCCAGTAGTCCCACCCGCTGGTCGGCGGAAGGGTCGCCGTGACCGGGGTCGCCGTACCGGTCGTGACCGACATGGTGCGCGTCTGGCTCGGCTGGGAGCCGGCCTGGCCGTTGGCGTACCGGATCTGCACCCGGTAGTCGCCTGCTGCCGGGACATCAGTCACGGTGAGTGCCACGGCGGCGGTGGTGTTTTCCAGACCGGCCAGGAATCCCGTACCGGAAGCGCCGTTGTGGTCGTTCGCGGGCCTCGCGCCGCCGGTCAGGGCGCCGGTCTCGGCCTCGCCCAGCGTGCCGAACCGCAGAGGCTGCGGCTGGGGCGGGGTCGGCGCGGGGAACGCATCACCCGGGTTGACCACCGCGAGGCTGTCGATGTTCACGTTGCCGGAGTCGTTGGGACCCCGGACGACGCTGATCTCGTGCCGGCCCGCGGTGAGGTCGACCGGCACGCTGGCCAGGCCCCAGGTGTCCCAGTTCGTGGTGGGCGGCAGCGTCAGCGTGCGGCCGGCCTCGCCGTCGACCTGCACCGTCAGGGTGCGGGCCACGTTCTGGCCGTCGCCGCCGGTGCTGTTGGCATAGCGGACGGTGAGCTGCTTCGTGCCGGCTTCCGGCGCGTCGAGCGCGAAGGTGACCGAGTCGCCGGACGAGGCGAAGCCGGCCGCGAAGCCGCGCCCGGTGTGTCCCTGGTGGTCGGTGGCCACGCCGGGGCCGTTCAGCTGTAGCGACTCGGCCTCGCACAGCGCGCCGAACGCGCAGGCCGGAGCGGTGTGCCCGGCCCAGGGTCGGCCCTGCACGATCTGCTTGCCGGCCTTGAGCTGCACGGTGAGGTTGTCGGCGGTGAACGCGCCCGAGCCGACCTGGTAGCGCAACGTCATCGCGCCGGTGTCGATGGTGAGCCAGCCGTGATCGACGTGCTTCGTGAAACGCGTCCGGGGGAAGTCGTCGCGCCCGATGGCGTTGAACGTGGCGGCGTCGGTGAACCTGCCGTCCTTCTGGTACTCGGTCCGGATCAGGGTCGGGGACAGCACCTCAAAACGTGCGTCACCCGACCGGACCGCTCCGTCTTGCGCCTTGTGAGGTCTGGCCTGCGCCGGCGCGGACGGAGCGAGTGCCAGCCCGGTGATGAGGATGCCGGCTGCGGCGGCTGCCGTCGCGCGACGACGCGGTGAGTTCCGATAGAGCAAGATGCGCTCCTCGTCTCATATGGAGGAAATGAGTCGATGACAACGCTGTCACTCGACTGAAACGCATGTCAACGGGCCTCTGACGGTGTCCCTTCTCTCTTTCCGTACGACTCGTCAGCTCGCCATGCCGAGGGAAGGCCCGTTCAGCGACGAGCAGCAGACGGTGCCGCCCCTTGCCTCGGCGCAGTGACCCGCCTCGCAAATATTTGCCTCTCACGTCAACGTGAGGTTTTAGCGTGGGGGCATGCAGATCAACGGTACGAAAGCCCTCGTAACAGGTGCCAACCGCGGACTCGGCAAGGCCTTCGCCGAGGCGCTTCTCGCCCGCGGTGCCGCCACCGTCTACGCCACCGCCCGCCGGCTCGAGAGCATCGACATTCCCGGCGTGGTCCCCCTCCAACTGGACATCACCGACCCGGCGTCCATCGAGGCGGCGGCCGCCGAGGTAGGCGAACTTGACGTCCTCATCAACAACGCTGGTATCTCCACGGACGCGCCCCTGCTCGGGCCCTCCATGGAAAACATCCGCCGCGAGTTCGACACCAACTTCTGGGGCACCCTCGCCGTCACCCGCGCCTTTGCCCCCAGACTCGCCGGGGGCGCCATTCTCAACGTCATCTCAGCGCTGAGCTGGTACACCTTCTCCCCTTCCAGCAACGGCTACGCCGCCTCCAAAGCCGCGGAATGGTCTCTCACCAACGGCATCAGACTCGAGTTGGCCGACCAGAAGACCCAGGTCACGGCCTTGGCCCTGGCCATCGCCGACACCGACATGATGGCCGGCATTGACATCCCCAAACTCCCACCTCACGAGGTTGTCGCCGTGGCCCTGGACGGCCTGGAAGCGGGCAAGCTCGAAGTGGTCGCCGACAGTCCCACCGCCAAGGTCAAGGCCTCGCTCTCCCGCGACCCGGCCCTCTTCTACGCCGACATCCCGGCCGCGCTCTTCAGCTGAAACCACCACCACCTGCGCAGCCGACCAGGGAGGAATGACGGCTCAGCAGCCACCGCCGAGTCTCGACGGTTGTGGACCGAAGACGAGGCGGTGGCTGCCGCAGCCGCGAGACCCGCAGGTGGCAGGGCGACTAATCGCTACCGCAGTGGCGAGCGGATCGCCATGCCGATGGACGGCGGGTACGAGGGCCGAGGCGCGTCAGCCGCCGCTTATTGGGGCACCGCGACCGGGTCACTCAAGACCAGGCGGTCAGCAGCGGGGGCGGTCGAGTGGTGCGGCGGCACCCGCCAGCGCTTCGACTGTCGCCGTCGGTGCGTCTGACTCCGTCGGGGTCGGTGAGGGCGCGATGGTGGGGCTCGGCGGGGCCGAGGGTGAGCTGCTAGGCGTGGGGGAGAGGCTGGCGAGGGTGGCCGTGCTGCGTTGCACCTGCTTGGTGACCAGGCGGATGCCGGTGGCGGTCGCCTGGCGTCCGTACACGTCGGTGACCCTGATGCTGTACGGCCCGGGGCCGACTCCGCCCTCGATGGCCCAGTGGTTGTCGCTCTGCCGGGCGGCCTTGCGGAAGCCGCCGCCCGGCCCTTTCGCCTCGACCGAGCGCAGTGGGTTGCCGTGGTTGCCGACCTGCACCGCGAACCAGTATTTCGAGGCGCCGCCCTTCATCCGGAAGGTGAGCCCTCCGTCGAGCGGTGGGTTCACCACCGCCCGGTACGTCACGGGCGCGATGCCCTGAGACCGGTCCGCGATCTTGGTGAACGCCTCGGTGGACAGGTCGATCTTGCTGGGTCCGCAGCCGCCGCACTGGTCCATCACCATCACCCGGACCTTGCCCTTCGGGCCGCTCACCTCAAGGTAACTGCCGCAGGCCGCCGATCCGGAGTACTGGGATGCGCCGAGGGCCACGTAGAGGCGGTCCGCCGGCGGACCGGGGAAGGAGCAGTTGCCGCCCGAGCGGCCCGCGTCGTAGAAGCTGGCCTTTCCCTTGTGGACGGCGTTGCCCGTCGGTGGCGCGGCGCAGGCCGGTGTGGCGCCGCCGCGCACGGCGAGGGTGATGCCCAGGACGGCGGCCAGGGCGGCGACCCCGACGCCGGCAAACCAGTGTCTGATCCGCCGACTCGACCGGGGCGCGCCGGTGTCGCTGGCCGGGAGGTCGTTGTCGGGGGCCACGCCTGGTGCCGTCACGGCGCCTGATGTTGCCGCACCCCGCTGTGGCAGCGCAAAGCCGTCCCACCGATCGTCACTCGCTGGATCGGCGCGGGCGCAGACCGTTGAGGGCGGTGGTGACGACGCGGTCGGCGTACTCGGTGGTGAGCGGACCGCTGCGGTAGAGCCACCGGTTGAGCACCGGCCCCCAGATCAGGTCCACGGCCACGTCGAGGTCGAGGTCGTCGGCGAGTTGCCCGGCCTGCTGGGCGCTGCGCAGACGTTGCCGTTTGGCCTCCCGCAGCGGCCCGTCCAACCGTTGGGCGTACGCGGCTGCCAGCTCGGCGTCGAGCGTGATCTCGGTGGCGAGGGCGCGCATCGGTTGCTCGTACCGCGGATCGTTCATCTCCTCGACGGTGGCGCGGAGCACCAGGCTGAGGTCCGCGGCCAGGTCGCCGGTGTCCGGCAGCGTCGGCGGCTCGCCCTCGGCGCCCTCGCTGAGCAGGAGGAAGGCGTCGAAGATGACAGCGCCCTTGGATGGCCACCAGCGGTAGATGGTCTGTTTGCCGACGCCGGCCCGGGTGGCGATGCCCTCGATGCTGACCTTCGCGTACCCGACCTCCTGGAGCAGGTCGAAGGCCGCGGTGAGGATGGCGCGCCGCGACGTCTCGTTGCGGCGGGCCGTGTTGGGCGTCATGGGACGACACGATACCAGTGGCGAGACGGACCGTCTCGTCTTGACGGTGGCATCAGTGAGCGCCTAACCTTCTCGTCATGGCGAGACGGACCGTATCGTCTCGCAACAACCGATGGGGAGAGCTCCATGCGTACCTGGTTCATCACCGGCGCCAGCCGTGGTCTGGGCCGTGCCTTCGCGAACGCCGCGCTCGACCGGGGCGATCAGGTGGTCGCCGCGTCCCGCAGCATCGCGCAGAGCGACTTCGACGAGCGGCACGCCGACCGTCTGTTGGCCCTGCCGCTCGACGTGACCGATCGGGCAGCGGTCGTCGCCGCCGTGGACACCGCCGTCGCGCACGTCGGACGGCTCGACATCGTCGTCAACAACGCCGGCACCATGTCCATGGGCATGGTCGAGGAGTTCACCGAGGCCGAGGCGCGCGCCCAGTTCGAGGTGAACTTCTTCGGCGCGCTCTGGGTCGGTCAAGCCGTGCTGCCGCACCTGCGGGCCCAGCGGTCCGGCCACATCGTGCAGGTGTCCAGCATCGCCGCGCTCGGTGGTTTTCCGAGCACCGGCATGTACAGCGCGAGCAAATTCGCCCTGGAGGGCATGAGCGAGGCGCTGGCCATGGAGGCGGCGGCCTTCGACATCACGGTCAGCATCGTGCAGCCGGGCGGATACTGGACCGACCTCTACACCAGCATCGCCGCCACGACCCCGCTGGAGGCGTACGCGCCGCTCCGCGCCGAACTGGAGCGACAGTGGGCGGAAGGGTCGATCGACAGCGACCCCAGGCTGGCCGCCGAGGCGTTGCTTCGACTCGTCGACAGTGACGACCCGCCGCTGCGACTCCTGCTCGGGAGCATGGTGTACGACCTGGCGTTCGACATCTCCCGCCGGCGGATGGACACCTGGGCGGGCTGGGAGCAGGTCAGCCGAGCCGCCGAGCAGGCCGTCGCAGCGCCCTGACCGCCGTATCGCCACGGGCCCCGGGTGCGGCGTTCTAGGCTCCGAGATATGGCGGCGGCGTGCCCATTTCCACAATGGCGCACAGGCCCATGAATTCTCCTCGCAGGGCGCAAACCTAGACGGAGGAACCCGCATGGCTGTCAAAACCAAGACCCGTCCCGGCACCACGGAAATTCGGCCGTTCTCGGTCGACATTCCCCAGGCCGACCTCGACGACCTGAAAAGGCGCATCAAGGCGACCCGCTGGCCGGACAAGGAGACGGTGGACGACCAGTCGCAGGGCGTGCCTCTCGCGACCATTCAGGCCGTCGCCCGCTATTGGGAGAAGGAGTACGACTGGCGCAAGGTCGAGGCACGGCTGAATGCCGTGCCGCAGTTCATGACGACCATCGACGGGGTGGACATCCACTTCATCCACGTGCGCTCGAAGCACGAGGACGCGCTGCCGCTCATCGTCACCCACGGCTGGCCCGGCTCGGTGATCGAGCAGATGAAGATCATCGAACCGCTCACCGATCCCACTGCCCACGGCGGCAGCGCGGCCGACGCCTTCCACCTGGTGATCCCGTCGCTGCCCGGCCACGGTTTCTCCGGCAAGCCGACCGAGCCGGGATGGAACCCGCAGAAGATCGCGACCGCCTGGACCGAGCTGATGAAGCGTCTCGGCTACTCGCGGTTCGTCGCGCAGGGCGGCGACTGGGGTGCCGTCATCGTGGACCAGATGGGCCTCCAGGCGCCCCCGGAACTGCTCGGCATCCACACCAACATGCCCGGCGCGATCCCACCCGCTATCGACCTGCTGTTCCAGGGCGACACCACCGGCGCGAACAACGCCATGGGCTCACTGCCGTCCGGTCTCTCCGCCGACGAGATGCGTGCCGCCGAGGAAGCCAACTACGTGTGGAAGCACGTCGCGTACGCCCTGATGATGGCGACGCGTCCGCAGACGCTGACCGGGCTGGCGGATTCCCCGGTCGGCCTGGCGTCCTTCCTGCTCGACCACGACGCGAAGAGCCTCGCGCTGATCGCGCAGGTCTTCGACGGCGCCAAGGCGGGTCTGACCCGTGACGACATCCTGGACAACATCTCGCTCTACTGGTTGACGAACACCGCGGTCTCCGCGTCCCGTCTGTACGCGGAGAACAAGCTCTCGTTCTTCGCCGCCAAGGGCGTCAAGGTGCCGGTCGCCGTGAGCGTCTTCCCCGACGAGCTGTACGAGGCGCCACAGAGCTGGGCCGAGCAGGCGTACTCCAATCTCATCTACTACAACAAGCTCGACGTCGGCGGGCACTTCGCGGCCTGGGAACAGCCGAAGATCTTCTCCGAGGAGCTTCGGACCGCCTTCCGGTCGCTGCGGTAGATGGCCGTGCACCTGCCCCCGCTCAACGGGGCGGCCGAGTGGCTCAACTCCGAGCCACTCGGCCCGGACGACCTGCGCGGATGCGTCGTCCTGGTGAACTTCTGGACGCTGACCTGCATCAACTGGCTACGCCAGGAGCCGTACGTCCGGGCCTGGTCGCAGGCGTACCGCGACGACGGGTTGGTCGTCGTCGGGGTGCATACCCCGGAGTTCTCGTTCGAGCACGACGTCGACCAGGTGCGCCGGGCGGTCACAGCGCGGTCGATCGACTACCCGGTCGCCGTCGACAACGACTACGCGATCTGGCAGGCCTTCGACAACCACTACTGGCCGGCGCTCTACTTCGTCGACCGCGACGGCGTCTTCCGTGACGAGCACTTCGGCGAAGGGCGTTACGAGCAGTCCGAGCGGAGCCTCCAACACCTGCTCGGCATCGAGCGGGACTTCGTACCCGTCAACGGTGTCGGGCCGGAGGCGGAGGCCGACTGGGACAACCTGCGGACGCCCGAGACGTACCTCGGTTTAAGCCGCGGCGAACACTTCGCGTCGCCGAACGGCCCGGCGCTCGACGAACGCCGCGCTTACCACCTGCCGGAGCGTCTGGACCTCAACCAGTGGGCGCTGGCGGGGGACTGGACGATCGGGGCGGAGAGCGTCGTGGTCGACCAGGCCGGCGGCAGCATCGCGTTCCGGTTCCACGCCCGTGACGCCCACCTCGTGCTGGCCCCCGCGCCGGGGCGGCCGATCCCGTTCCGGGTGCTTCTCGACGGGGAGGCTCCCGGCCCGTCCCACGGCGTCGACGTGGACGCCGACGGCAACGGGGTGCTCCAGGACGGTCGCCTCTACCAGCTCGTACGCCAGGACGACGCGGTCCGCGAGCGGACCCTGGAGATCACGTTCGGGGAGCCCGGCGCGGCCGCGTACGCCTTCACCTTCGGGTAGTGCGTGTGTCGGATCCGGGCCGCTCAGCGGCGCAGGTCGACCACGCTGACCGTGCCGGAGACCGGTGACATGCAGTGCACCTGCGGGCCGGGGCGGAGTCGGGCGTCGCTGGCGTACCGGTCGGCGAGGGCCTTCTCCGCGGCCTCGTCGCCGTCGTCGGCGGCGAGCAGCAATGCGGCGATCTCGTCCACGAGCGTGAGGTCGGCGGTGCTGAGGTCCTCGGTCATCGCGCCGAAGCGGTCCCAGAGCAGCAACTCGTCCTTCTGCCGGTGGGCCAGTTCGATCAGGACGTAGTCGTGGATGAACCAGTCGCCTCGGATCGGCAGCTCCGGGCTCACGCCGTAGCGGTCGGGGTCGATCGTCCCGGCCCGGTACGCCGACCACACCCGCGCCGCCGAGTCGAAGAGCCCGGCCTTGGGGTCGATGTCGTAACCGTCGAACCCCCAGTCGCCGGCCGGGTCGAGTTCCGGGTCGGCCCAGACCCACCGGTGGCCGTCCCAGTACTCCACCAGCACGTGGTCGTGGTGCCAGCCGGGCACGAAGTACGAGGCGAAACCGACCCGGCTGCGGCTGGGAATGCCGTGCTGACGCAACACCGCGACCGAGAGCAGCGTGTGGTCCCGGCAGCAGCCGGCCACCCGGTCCACGGCCGGACGCTCGGCGGCCAGAGGCAGCGGAAAACGGGACTGGTCGGTGTCGAGGATGCGGTCCACCCAGCGGCAGTTGACCTCCTCGAGCCGGTCGGGGGGCAACTCGACCCCACCGGCGCGGTAGTGGACGATCACGTTGCGGACGGTCGCCGCCACCGACGCGATGTCGGACGGGACGGCGTCGAGCAGCGCGGCGTGCCGACCGGGATCGCTGTACGGGGAGTGCTGACGGTACTCATCGACGTTCATGCGACGAGTCTGCCGTCTCGCGCCGGGCCGGTGGGGGGCGGTCGGCCTGCAATATTGTCAATCTCCATGACGACGCCCGAGATCACCATCGCCACCCCAGCGGACCGCAAGGCGGTGGTCGGTTCCCTGGTTGCCGCGTTCGTGCAGGATCCCGTCCTGCGGTACCTGTTCCCCGACGAGGACACCTACCCGCGGTACGCCGCCGCCTTTTTCGGGCACCTCTTCGACAAGCGGGTACACCGGTCGGCCATCTGGACGATCGGCGGCGGCGCGTCAGTGGCGATCTGGGAACCACCGGCGACCGGACACGTTCCTTCCGGCGACGGGAACACCGCCGACCGGTACCCCGCCGACGTGCTGGCCCGGGTCGAGGGCTACGACGACACGGTGCACGCCGCCCTGCCGACGTGCCCGTTCTGGTACCTCGGCGTGCTCGGCACCCACCCGGACAGCGCCGGACGCGGCTGGGGCCGGGCGGTCATGCGGGCCGGGCTGGACCGCGCCGCCGCCGACGGCCTCCCGGCGATTCTGGAGACCAGCAACCCGGGCAACGTCGAGCTGTACCGCCGGGCCGGCTGGGAGGTGGTGGGCTCCCTGTCGGAGCCCGTACCCACATGGATCATGCAGCAGCCGCCCCGCTAGCTGAACCAGCGCGCCGTCTCCCGCCGAGATCTTGGACACTTTCCGTTAGGAGCTAACGGAAAGTGTCCAAGATCTACGTGTGCACGTCCGTCAGGCGGCGAAGATGCGCGCGTAGATCTCGTCGATGACGTCGTTCTTCGCCAGGCTGTAGTCGCGGGGGCTGTGCGCGGTGTCCCGTGCGAGGCGTCGCTTGGTCGTGGCGTACCGCTCCCGGTCTTCTGGATGCGAGCGCAGCCAGTCGCGGAACAGTCGGTGCCGGACGGGTTCCGGCGCACCCCGGGGCCAGACGTGCAGGTTGACGTCCTCGGCGGGGCTGAGCAGCATCCGGTGCCCGTGCCACCAGGGCTCCCGCAGGACGAGTCGGTAGCCGAGCCGTTCGAGGGTCGGAAGATAGCTCGACTCCTCGGCGGTGTCCTCGATGACGAGGTCGACGTCGACGACGGGTTTGGCTGCGAGCCCCGGCACCGCCGTGGACCCGACGTGTTCCACGCCGACGACCAACGGTCCCAACGCCTCGGTGAGCGACGCGTGGACGGCGGTGAACAGCTGCGCCCAGGCCCTGTCGTACTCCTCGATGACGACGGACCCCCAGGTCCGGGGCAGCTCGCCGACCAGGCCGGCGTCCACCTGCTCCGGGGTGCCGTGGAAGCGCTGCACGACGTCCTGCGGGTACTCGGCCACGTCAACCTCCTCGAAGAAGCAAAGTCCGCCAGGCTACGACACGACGATCGGTGCGGGCTGACCCGACCGATGCGGGCACCGGATGTCGGGTCGGCCACCTGCCCTCCCGCCTAGCGTGGCTGCTTGAAAGGGAAGGAGATCCTGGTGCTGGAGCGGCTCAACGAAGCCATGACGTACATCGAGCGGCACCTCGACCAGAAGATCGAGGTGGCGGAGCTGGCGCGGATCGCGCTGACGTCGGAGTACCACTTCCGGCGGCTGTTCTCCGCGCTGGCCGGGATGCCGTTGTCGGAGTACATCCGTCGCCGTCGGCTCACCGTCGCCGGGGCGGACGTGCTGGCGGGGGAGCGGACGTTGCTCGACGTCGCGGTGCACTACGGCTACGGGTCGACCGAGGCGTTCGCCCGGGCGTTCCAGGCCGTGCACGGCGTGGGGCCCGGAGAGGCTCGGCGTACGGGGGCGACGCTGCGCGCCCAGCCCCGGATGTCCTTCCGACTCACCGTCGAAGGGAGCGGCAGCATGGAATATCGAATCGTCGACAAGGACGCGTTCGCGCTGGTGGGGCGTAAGGCCCGGGTTCCGCTGGTGCACGAGGGGATGAACCCGGCGATCGTCGCGTTCATCAAGGGCATCGACAAGGAGACGACGGGGCGGATCGAGGCCCTCTCCGATCAGGAGCCGAAGGGGATCGTGAACGTCAGCGACAACCTTGCAGACAGTCGGGCCGAGGGCACGGAATTGGACTACTGGCACGGGGTGGTGACCGGCGCCGTCCCGCCGGAGGACATGGACGCCTTGCCGGTGCAGGCGGGCACGTGGGCGGTGTTCACCACGTCGGGCGCGTTCCCGCAGGCGGTGCAGTACCTGTGGCGGGACGTGTTCACCCAGTGGTTTCCGTCCAACCCGTACCGCAGCCGACCTGGACCGGAGATCTCCCGGGTCCGGGTCTCCGCGGACGGCACCGAGGCGGACGCCGAGCTGTGGATTCCCGTCGAACGGGTACCCACCCCTATGTAGAGTTCCGATACAGTTGCCGGATGCGGATGACCATTCCGGTGGCCAAGGTGCTCGCGGCGCTGCTCGCCGAACCCGACGCGCAGCGCTACGGGTTGGACCTGATGCGGATGACCGACCTGCCCAGCGGCACCCTCTACCCGGTGCTGCACCGGCTCACCGAGGCCGGCTGGCTGGCCGCCGACTGGGAGGAGATCGATCCCGTCGCGGCCGGTCGGCCGGCCCGCCGCTACTACCGGCTCACCGCGGTCGGGGTGACGCGGGCCCGCCAGGCGCTCGCCGACCTGCGTGCTGCGATCCCCGACAGTCGTCCATCGTGGGGCGGCACCGAGCCGACCGGAGCGCCGGCATGGTGAGCCGACGCGTCGCCGAGTTGCTGTTGGAGATGGCCGCCCGCCGCTGGCCCGCCGACGTCCGCGACGACCTGCTCCGCGAATGGTCCGCCGAGTTGCACGTGCTCGCCGAGAGCGGCCGCTGGACGAAGATGGTCGGCTTCGCCGCGAGCCTCGCGGTGAGCAGGGCCGGCACTCCGGTGGTCGACCGCACCGTGATGCGTGGTCGGGCCGGCCGCACCGTCGCCGCGCTACTACTGTCCCCGATCGCCTGCGTCGGGATCGTGCTCGGCAGCGCCTACATCCCGTTCCAGATCCAGATCTCGAACGGGGCGATCTGGGTGGAGAAGCCGATCTGGACGGCGCTCACCATCGGGATGGCGACACTGCTGGCGGTGTTCGCCGGACGCTGGGCCCGGCACAACGCCCTCGACGGCCCGTTGCGGATCGCGCTCGGCGTGGTGCTCCCCATCGGTGCGGCGGCGGTCCCGCTCCTGTACGTCATCTACCCGGACGACCTGGCCCGTGCCGTACCCGGTCTGTTGCTGTGGCTGGCCGGCCTGACACTCGCGCTCTGGGCCGCGGCGAGCCTCGCCGCCCGGCACCGCCCCCGCGCCGCCTGGTGGGCGGGCGTGCTCGGCGCGCTCGCGACGACCGACCTCGCGGTGATCCGCACCGTCGTCGACACCCTCCCGATGGGCAGCGGCGCCGGCCCGCTCAGCGGCCCTTTGCGACCGGACGACGTCGGTTGGCTCGCCGCGCCGTTGTGGCTCGTCGCCGCCTGGACAGGCTGGAGCGTCGGCGTGCCGGAGCACATTCCGTGGGAGATCTTCCAGCTGATCAGCTACCAACTGCGGGTGGAGCCCATGCTCTACCTGGCCTGCATGCCGTACGCCCTCGCGTACACCATTCGGGCGGCCCGGTCGGCCCCCGCCGAGCCGGTCGCTCTCGCGGCGACCCCGGTGTGAACCTCAGTCGGGCACGTCGTCCCACGTCATGCCCGGCTCCAGGTAACCGGCCACCGGGTTCTCCCGCAACGCGTACGCGAGGACCAGCAGGGCGTGCTTGTCCAACTCGGGCAGCCGGTCCACCGGGAACCACCCGACGGCCAACGACTCGTCGTCGTTGACCCGGGCCGTGCCGGACACCAGCCGGCACAGGAAGCCCAGGTTGAGGTATTCGCAGCGGTCCCCGTTGGGGTAGGTGTGCGGGTGCGAGACGGCGCTGGACAACCGCACCGGCGCGACCTCCAGACCCGTCTCCTCCCGCACCTCACGGACCAGTGCGGTGGCCGGCTGTTCGCCCGGCTCGACGAAACCACTGATCACCGACCAGCGGCCGTCGTCGGCCCGCTGACCGAGCAGTAGCTCACCGGCGTCGTTGCGGACCACCGCGCTGACGCTGGGCAGCCAGAGCAGGCCGTGCCCGACATGCTTGCGCATGCCCACGATGTAGTCCGGTGTTCCCATCCGGCGATCATAGGCAGGAGCCCACCGGCCAGCGCCGTCCCGTCACGTCACGTCGGAGGTCAGGCCGACCAGCTGACGGTACGGCGGAAGCGCTCGTACTCCCGGGCGAGCTCGGCGTCGATCTGTTCCATGCGGGCCTCGGCCAACGCCGAACGCCACCGGTCCGGGCCGTGCCCCGCCCGGGTCTCCCGGCGCGGGTCACCGTTGACGAAGTGGCCCAACTCGTGGCCGAGCCGTTCAGCCGACGGCCGCCGGTGGGGAAAAGTGTCCCGGCCTGCGCTTCTTTTGCTGTTCCGGCCCGACGAACGCAATGCATATCTACTGTGGAGAGGGTCGGCGACTTGTGCGATCCGGTGGCGGCCGGCCGGATCGCGGTGCACAGTGATTCCCATGAGCGACAGCGGACGTGGTGGGCAGTTCTACTGGTGCACCCGGCATCACCGGGTCGAGACGGACGCCAACGTGTGTCCGGCGAAGCACGTACTCGGCCCGTACGACTCGGCGGCCGACGCGGAGAACGCCCTGCAACGAGTGCAGGAGCGGAACGAGGCGTGGGATGCCGAGGACGCTCGTTGGGCCGGAGAAGACAGGTAGGCGGCGCGGGACGGCTCGCGCCGAGGCATTTCGTGCTCCGCGAGGACGCACGCGAGAGCATGTCCCCAAGGAGGGAACCACGATGGCCGAAGCACAGCAGGCCACCACCCGCCCGGCTGCCCGACGGACCACCGCGAAGAAGACCGCCGCGGCGGAGCGGAACACGGCGGCGAGCCGGACCACCCCCGTCCGCAAGTCCACCGCCGGTGCGACGGCGGCGAAGGCCCCGGCGCGCAAGGCTGCCGGCGGCGCGGGGCGCGCCCCGGCCAGGAAGACCACCACGGCGGCCAAGAAGGCCCCCGCGAAGAAGGCCACCGCGACGAGCAGGACCACCACGACCAGCCGGGCCACGACGGCCAAGAAGGCCCCGGCGAAGAAGACCACCACCCGCACGACGACAGCCGCCGCGAAGCGCGCCCCGGCGTCTCGCACCTCCACCGCCGCCGCGACGCGGCCCGCGACGCGCAAGAGCACCGCGACCGCGAAGAAGACCACCGCCGCCGCGAGGAAGACCACGGGTACGGCGAAGAAGACCACCGGCGCCGCGAAGAAGACCGTGAGCGCCGCGAAGAAGACCACCACCTCGGCGGCGAAGAAGACCACCGCTGCGGCGAAGGCACCGGCCCGCAAGACCGCCACCGCGGCGAAGGCACCGGCGCGGAAGACCGCCACCGCGGCGAAGGCGCCGGCGCGGAAGACCGCGACGAAGGCGTCCGCCGCCAAGAAGACGGTGGCGAAGAAGACGGCCGCGACGAAGGCAGCCGTCAAGAAGGCCCCGGCCAAGAAGGCGCCGGCGAAGAAGGCCGCGTCCACCCGACCCAGTGGCGGCGCCCGCAAGGCCCCGGCCAGGACGGCACCCGCAGCGAAGGTGACCGGCACCTCGTCGACCACCGCGCGCAAGGCGGCGGCGAAGAAGGCGCCGGCGAAGAGGACCGTCGCGGCGAAGGCACCGGCCCGCAAGGTCACCGCCCGCAAGTCGCCGGCCCGCCCGGTCGCCGCACGCGCCACCGCCCCAAGGGGTACGCGCAGCGCCGCCCGGAAGGCCACCGGCTGAGCGGGCCGCCCCGGCTCGCCGGGCGGACATCTCGGCCGGTCACCGGAAGCGGATCACCGGCGGCGCTGTCAGGATTGACCCGTGGTCATCCGACGCGTACTCGCGCCCCGCATCGACTTCGGCGCGCTGCGCCGCGAACTCGGCCTGCCCGAGGAGTTCCCGCCTGACGCCCAGCGTGAGGCGGACGAGGCGGCGAGCGCGCCGCCGCGACCGCCCGTCGACCGCACCGACGTACCGTTCGTCACCGTCGACCCGGCGACCTCCCGGGACCTGGACCAGGCGATGCACCTCGCCCGCCGCCCCGGCGGGGGCTACCGGGTGCGGTACGCGATCGCCGACGTCGCCGCGCACGTCAGGCCCGGCGGCGCGTTGGAGGCGGAGACCTGGCGGCGGGGGCAGACCATCTACCTGCCCGACGGGAACGTGCCGTTGCACCCTCACACGCTCAGCGAGGGCGCTGCCAGTCTGCTGCCCGACGACGACCGGGCCGCGGTGGTCTGGACGATCGACCTGGACGCCGACGGCGGCACCGTGGCGGTCGAGCTGGAACGCGCCCTGGTCCGCAGCCGGGCCAAACTCGACTACACCGGGGTGCAGGCGGCAGCCGAGGCCGGTCGGCTGCCCGACCCGATCGCGCTCCTGCCCGAGATCGGCGAACTGCTGACGGCCCGGGGGTTGCGTCGTGGCGCGATCAACCTGCCGCTGCCCGAGCAGGACCTGGAGCCCGACGGCGAGGGCTGGCAGTTGGTGCTGCGCGCGCCGGTGCCCATGGAGGAGCACAACGCCCAGATCTCCCTGCTGACCGGGATGGCCGCCGCCGACATCATGCTGGCCGGTCGGGTCGGGTTGTTGCGGACCATGCCGGCGCCCAAACCGGAGGCGGTGCAGCGGCTGCGGGCCGCCGCCGCCCCGCTGGGCGTGCACTGGCCGGACGAGGTAGGCCCCGGTCAGGTGATAGCCGGTCTGGACGCCTCCCAGCCGCGCGCCGCGGCGTTCATCGACCAGGCGGCCGAGCTGATGCGCGGTGCCGCGTACACCGCCTTCGACGGGGC
>NZ_JBSFBM010000144.1:0-16565 GCF_053592955.1 Micromonospora sp. NPDC002411
CGGCAGGTCGAGCACGTCGAGGACCACCTCTGGGGCAGCGGCAAGATCGAGGCAAGGCCGGACCAGTCGTTGCGTCGGCCGGTCGCCGCCGCCCTGCACATGGCCGTCCGGGAGCTCGCCCCCCGGCACCGGGCACCGGACCGGATCGACACCTTCCTCGGCGTCCTCAAGGCCTTCGCCCAACGCTCCGCCCCGACCGGCCGGGCCGGCACCGCCCCGAAACTGCGCGACCGGTGGCAGCCCGGCATCGACGTGCCGGCGGCCAGCGGCCGGGCCGACTCCGGCGACATCGAGATCGACCTGGTCGAGTTGCTCAGCGACGCCGCCGCGGTGGCCAGTGACGTGGGCACCGGCATCGCCATCTTCATCGACGAGATGCAGGACCTCGGCCCGGAGGACGTGTCGGCGCTCTGCGCCGCCTGCCACGAACTGTCCCAGCTCGGCGCACCCCTGATCGTGGTCGGCGCTGGCCTACCGCACCTGCCGGCGGTGCTCAGCGCCGCCAAGTCGTACTCCGAGCGGCTGTTCCGCTACCAACGCATCGACCGGCTCGACCGGATCGCCGCCGACCAGGCGCTCTGCGCGCCGGCCGAGCGCGAGGAGGTCGAGTACGAACAGAAAGCGCTCGACCTGCTCTACGAGAAGTCCGGCGGCTATCCCTACTTCGTCCAGGCGTACGGCAAGGCGACCTGGGATCACGCGCCGCGCTCGCCGATCACCGCCGCCGACGTGCGAGTCGCCGCACCGGAGGCGGAAGCGGAGCTGGCGGTCGGGTTCTTCGGCTCCCGATTCGAGCGGGCCACGCCCGCCGAGCGCGAGTACATGCGGGCGATGGCCACGATGTCCGCGGTCGAGGGCGACTCCTCAGCGGTGGTCCGCGACGACATGGACGCCGCGGTGCCCACCGCCGAGATCGCCCGGGCACTCGGCCGCAAGCCCGCCAGCCTGTCCCCGGCCCGCGACGCGCTGATCAAGAAGGGGCTGATCTACTCCGGTGAGCGGGGGACCGTCGCCTTCACTGTGCCGCACTTCGGCAGGTACCTGCGCACCCAACCGGCCTGACCGTCACCGACCGCGCCGACGCGGTCAGACCTTGGACCAGGGCGCCGGAAAGAGCACCTCACCGCGAGGCGGGGGGCCCTCCTCGCTGGTGGATGGGGGGAGCACCAACGCCTGCCAGGGCTCACCGAGACCAGCCCACGGCCCGGTCAGGCCCAGCTCCGTGGCCGGGCCGAAGCCGAACCGGCGGTAGAAAGCCGGGTCGCCGAGGACCACGACCAGCCGCTCACCCAACTCGGTGGAGGCGTCCAACGCGGCCTGCACGACCGAGGTGCCGTGGCCGACGCGTTGCCGGTGCGGCGCCACCGCAACCGGACCGAGTGCCAGGACGGGAACGTCCGAGCCCCGCTCCGGCCGCACACGCACCCGGGTGAGCAACGCGTAACCGACGACCTCACCGCCGTACTCCGCGACCATGGCCAGCTCCGGCAGCCAGGCGGCGGTGCCGCGCAACTCGTCGACGAGGCTCACCTCCGGCGGCGTCGTCACGTCCGGACGGGCGAAGGCAGCTCCCAGAACGCGGCGTACCGAGCCGGCGTCGGCCGGGTCCTCGGGGCGTAGCCGCAGCGTGGTCACCCGCGCGACGTTACCCGCCGCAGCCAGTCCATCCGTGACTGTCGCTCGAATCGGCGTGGCGCACGTGCACGAGCACCGATCCGATCCGGCCGTTGCCGGGGTAGCAACCGCCCAGACGGGGTATGACTGGTCCATGACGCCCGTACGCTCTCTCGCCCGAGCCATGCTGAGCGGGATCTTCGTGGTCCAGGGGTACCGCAACTTTCGCGACCCGGGTCGCCTCGCGGTGGCCGCCCAGCCGGTGACCGAGAAGGTCGCGCCACTTCTGAAGAAGGCTCACCCGAGCTTCCCCACCGAGACCGAGACGTTGATCCGAGTCAACGCTGCGGTGCAGGTCAGCGCCGGGCTGATGCTCGCCACCGGCCGCCTCAGTCGACCTGCTGCTCTGGTCCTCGCCGGTACGTTGGTGCCGGTGACCGTCGCCGGCCATCCCTTCTGGAAGAACGACGACCCGACCGCCAGGAACAACAACCAGATCCACGCCATGAAGAACCTGGGCATCCTCGGTGGTCTTCTGCTGGCCGCCGCCGACACCGGCGGCAAGCCCGGTCTGCGGTGGCGGACGGGTCACCGCATCGGCCACTCTCGACGTTCCGTGCAACGCGCCGTCCGTACGGCCCGACGCGAGGCTCGGATCGCCGTCCGGTCCGCGTCCACCGCGCGCCGACTTCCCGGCTGAACTGCGTCGATCCGTCTCCGAGCCGTCCCCACCCCCGCTAAGGCCGCGAATTACCTGAACCACCCGGTAGGCGTTAACGCGGTGGAAATGTCAAAAACATGTGTGGGATCGGACACGGTCGCATAACGCGGGAGGCACTGACGTGAGGCGCCGTTCTAGGCTCCGTGCAGGACCTGGACGGATAGGACAACATTGGTACGGGGGTGGCCACGCCATGCCGACGGCTGTCGGTAGACGGGCGGACCGCCTCGCCCCAATCCAACGCGTGACGCGTGGGATCGATCGCAGGAACGTCGTACGGGGCGCCATCGTGGCCGCCGTCGCCTACGCCGCATGGCTCGCCATCGGCACCTTCGGGCGGCCGTACAACTTCTTCGATATGAAGATCTATCACGGTGCCGTGGTGTGGTGGGCGAGCGGACATGAGCTCTATGAGTTCATCGCGCCCGGAACCACCCTGGGCTTCACCTACCCGCCGTTCGCCGGTCTGGTCATGTTGCCGATGGCGCAGTTGCCGATCGGCATGGCGGGCATGGTCAACGCCGCTGCCAGCATCGCCGCGTTGGCGTTGGTCCTGGCCGGGTTGCTTCGCCCCATCGTGGACCGGTTGGCGTGGCCACTGTGGTTCACAGTGGCCCTGGCGGTGCCGCTCGCGGTCGCCATCGAACCAGCTCGGGAAACCCTCGGCTACGGCCAGGTCAACATCCTGCTGTTCGCTCTGATCATGGCGGATCTGATCGGCCTCCGCTGGCGCTCCCGCCGAGGCACCCACTACGCCGCCACCGACGGCCCGCTGCTGCGCTTCGTCTACGGCGGAGCCTGGGCCGGCGCCGGCATCGGCTTGGCCACCGCGGTCAAGCTCACCCCGGCACTGTTCATCGCGTACCTGCTCATCACCCGTCAGTGGCGAGTGGCGGCCACCGCCATCGGCACCACGATCGGCGTGACGGTGGCGAGCTTCGCGATCGTCGGCGACGAGTCACGGACGTACTTCGGCAGCGTGCTCTGGCAGACCGAACGGGTCGGCGCGGCGGACATGACGCCCAACCAGTCACTCGCCGGCCTGCTCGCCCGGCTGTACGACTCGATCGAAACACCCGGGCTGCTCTGGTTCGCCTTCTCGGTGCTGATCCTGGCGCTGGGCCTGTCCCGCGCGGCCAGTTCCCGCGCCGACGGCGACGAGCTGACCGCGTTCACGCTCGTCGGTCTGACCGCGAACGTGATCAGCCCGATCTCCTGGACGCACCACCTGGTCTGGGTGATCCCGGCGATCATCGTGCTGGCCGATGCCGCTGTGCGCCGCCGGGAGGCGAGCCGCACGATGCCTCAGCGCACCGGCCAGGGGCCAGTGTTCGGCGGACTGCCCGGGGTCAACGGGCTCCGCCCGCCGATCTGGTATCCCACCCTCACCGGCCTCCGCCACGGTGCCGCCGCGATCGGGCTCTACCTGCTGTTCCTGATCTCCCCGATCTGGCCGTACGAGCACCAACTGCCGGAGATGTCGCACTACCAGGACGGTCTCTTCGGGGCCCTGATGGAGAACTCACTCGCGGTCGCGTTGATCGTGCTGGTCGCCGCGCTGCCCTGGCGGCCCGGTGCCGAGCCCGCGTTCTACGGTGACCGGCTCGCCAGGGCGGCGGTGCTCAGCAGCCGTCGGTGAGCCCGGTCAGGGGCAGTTGACCCACTCCTCGGTGCCGTCGGTGAAGACCTGCCGTTTCCAGATCGGCAGGCGCGCCTTGACCTCGTCGACCAGCCGGGCGCAGGCGGCGAAGGCCGCGGCCCGGTGTGCGGTGCTCACCGCGGCGACCAGCGCCACGTCACCGATCGCCAGTGGGCCGACCCGGTGCGAGACGGCCACCGCGTAGACGTCGGGTTCCGCGGCGATCTCGGCGGCCACCTCGCGCAGCACCTGAGCGGCGCTCGGGTGCCCTTCGTACTCCAGGCTGGTGACCTGACGCCCGTGGTCGTGGTCGCGGACCACGCCTTGAAAGGACACCACAGCGCCGGCCCGCCGGTCGGCGACCGCCGCCTCGTGCGTGGCGAGGTCGAGCGGCTGGTCGGTGACCTCGCCGAAGGTGATCGCTGGCGCGGTCATGACGCACGCTCCCCGGGCAGCAACGGCAGCGGCACGATCGGCACACGGTCACCCGGCTCGCCTCTGGTGCCGGGCCGGATGACGGCGAAGCCATCCGCGCCGGCCAGGCCACGCAGCATCGCCGACCCGACGTGTCGCACCGGAGTCGCGGTGCCCGCGGCCCGGTCCAGTCGGACCAGCGCCAGGTGGGTGTGGTCACCACGGCCGGGCACCGCCTCGGCCAGCGTCGCCTGCGGCAGCACGGGCATCGATCGCCCCTGGAGGCCGGCAAGCAGCGGGGCGACCAGCGACACCAGCGCGACGACGGCGGACTGTGGGTTGCCCGGCAGCCCGGCCACGAACCTGATCCGCCCGTCGGGGTCGGCCAGCCGGGCCAGCAGCATCGGGAAGCCCGGCCGGACCGCGACAGTGTTGACCACGTAGTCGGCGCCGAGCGCCTCCAGGGTCGGATGCAGGTGGTCCACCGGGCCGTTCATCGTGCCGCCGGTGGTGCACACCAGGTCGGCACTGGCCAGTGCCGACCGCAGGGCCGCCACGTGCGCGGGCAGTGTGTCGGCGACCGGGCCCACCACGTCCGACTGTCGGACCTGACAGCCGTAGCGCCGTAGCCACGCGGGCACCGCCGGACCCAGCGCGTCCCGGACACGACCGGCCGCTGGCGGCCCGGCGGTCAACAGCTCGTCACCGAAGACCAGCAGGGCGGCGCGCGGTGCCCGCCGGACCCGCAGCGTGTCGTGCCCACAGGAGGCCGCCAGGCCGATCACCGCCGGGTCGACCGGCGTGCCGGCCGGCAACAACTCCTCATCGGCGTACGCCTCCTCACCGGGCTGCCGCCACTCGGGCGTCTCCCGGGGAGTGCCGCGCACCAGGCCGTCGGCGGTCGTCGACTCCTCGACGCGCAGAACCGCTGTGGCACCCTCGGGCACCATGGCTCCGGTCGCGATCTCGACTGTGGTGTCGGCCTCGGTGAGCGGGGCCGGGGTGCTGCCCGCCAGCACTCGACCGACGACCCGCCACGGGCCGGCGCCGCGCACCGCCCAGCCGTCGACGCTGGAAGTCGGAAAGGCCGGAAGGTCGGTGCGGGTGGTCAACGGTTCGGCCAGGGTGAACCCGTCGATGTCGGCCAGTGGTCGGGCGACGGCGGGCAGTGCGGCGGCGAGACCGACCGCGTAGACCCGCGACCGCGCTTCCTCCCAGCCAGCCGGCGGGGGCGCGGCGACCCGATCCGCGGTGGGTGCGGTTTCCGTGCTCACCGACCGAGCCTATCGGCACGGACCGACACCCGCCCGGGCCTGGCACGGACCGATTGCTGGGCACCGCCACCAACCTGGGTGCTCCTCGGCACGAACTCAGGGAGTGCCCTGCTCGAACTCAGTGGTCTCCGCCGCGTAACTGGTCGACGGTGTGCCCGAGGATCGGCCCGAGCACGGCCAGGCCGTCCCGGGCCCCGCCGGTCGAGCCGGGCAGGTTGATCACCAGCATCCGGCCGGCCACCCCGGCCAGACCCCGGGACAGCACCGACGTAGGCACCCGGTCGCGGCTGTGCGCGCGGATCGCCTCGGCGATGCCGGGGATCTCGTAATCCAGCAGATCCCGGGTCACGTCCGGCGTCCGATCCGACGGGGTCACCCCGGTGCCACCGCTGGTCACCACCACGTCGACCCCGTCGGATCGGGCGGCCCGCAGGGCGACGCCGACCGGCTCCCCGTCGGGCACCACCACCGGCTCGTCGACCTGGCACCCCAGCTCGCGCAGGCCCGCGACGAGCAGAGGACCGCTGGTGTCGGCGTAGACGCCGGCCGCGGCTCGGTTCGATGCCACGATCACCCGGGCCCGGATCACGGCCGGTCCTCGGGCCGAACCCACTCGCCGGTCTTGCCGCCTTCCTTACGCAGCACCCGCACCGCCTCCACCGAGGCTGCCGGGTCGACCGCCTTGACCATGTCGACCAGAGCGAGACCGGCGACGGCGACCGCCGTCAGTGCCTCCATCTCCACCCCGGTGCGATCCGCGGTGCGGGCGGTGGCCGTGATCTCCACGGTGTCGGCGGTCAACCGCAGGTCGACAGTGACGCCGTGCAACGCGATCGGGTGACACAGCGGGATCAGATCGGGCGTGCGCTTCGCCCCCATGATGCCGGCCAGCCGACCGACCGCCAGCGCGTCACCCTTGGGCAACCCGTCGCGATGCAGCAGGTCGATGACCTCGGGCGTGGTCCGCAGACGGCCGGCCGCGACGGCAAGCCGGCCCGTCACCGCCTTGGCGGAGACGTCGACCATGCGGGCCGCGCCGGCGCGGTCGACGTGGCTGAGCTGCGCGGGTTCGGTCACGGTCGTGAGCCTATCGGTGCGGTACGACGGCGCCCGGAAGGAGCGGCGTCGCATCGACCACCACACCGGGTGCTGACGGCGCGCCGGTCCGACGCCGCTCCTCCCTCACCGACCCGCCGCCGAGGCCGCTGGGGTGACCTGTCGGCGGGTGCGTGTCGACGGACCGGCTCTGCCCACGGGCAGAGCCTCCCCCGTTCGCCGATACGTCCGGTAAGTTACCGGGCCGGTCGATAAGAAATCGATAAGCGCTGTTCGGTCGGGTCAGCGCTTCGCGGCGTCGCTCGCGCGGGTGTGGTCGTCGGCTTCGACGCGCATCGTCCAGGTCGCCAGCCGACACGGCTTCCCGGCCCGCGTTGCGTTCCACCTCGAAGCGAAAGACGTCGACCCGGTCCGGGTCCACAACAAGTCGGTCGATAGCCGTTGCGTTGGCGCTCGATGACACCGCGTCCGGCCGGGGAAGCCTCGAAAGTCCGGCGCAGATTGGCCGCATAGGTCCGCACATTAGCTATGGCCGATCGCGGTGGGCGATCGGCCCATAACTCATCGACGAGATCGTCCACTGTCACGAGTCGCCCGGGCTGAACGGTGAGCATTGCGAAGATTGCCTGCTGCTTGGGTGTACCAAGGCGCAGCGTGCGGGTAGACAGTTGCACCGAAAGGCCGCCCAGAACCCGAATCTCCACCCGCACCCGCCAGCCCTGCCAGGTATTCAGCCGACCACGCAACGCAGTCTACGACCCCGAGGGGTGGCGCACCGCTTACGGGGCGATACGAAGCACCCTAGGCGTCCCGAGGAGCGATGCAAGGAGCTGCTCGAATGCCAATCCGGGACGGCATCATGTGAGCGGCAAGTTGCGTCGCTGCCTGCCGAAACGCGATTATCCATCCGCCGTCGCCAACGACCCGGGCAGGCTGACACCATTACCTGCCCCAGCCAGGCAGCCTCGGACGCGCCAACTCTGCCCATGCCGCCCTTACGCCTGACCAAACTCCGGATGAGGCAACTGTTGAAGAGCCTCCAGACTCAAGGAATAGAGCGACCACAACCTCGCCAGATACCGTCCGCAGTTGCAAGGTGCCAGTTGAATCCAACGTCGGCGCGCTCAACCGCACTCCGTTCAGTAACGATGGACAGAACGTGATAAAGGGGCTGCAACTTGGCTAATCCTGCGCATACCGACATTTATCTGTTCTAGCCTGCCCTTCCTTCTCTTAAGCTGCCTTTCAGAGGAAGACCTCCCCATCGCGGACAGGTACTCCAATGGACAGCGGTAGAAGGGGGCAGCGCGATGCGTGGCACCGACTGGAACTGACAAGCTCGACACAGGACTTCTGAGGACCCGAGCAGTAGGCTGCGGGAACGCGCAGGTACCATTCGGGAGCGGCATGACCCTTCCTCAGCGACGAGAGACTGAGACCGATCGGCGGCTGTTGCTGCTCGTCGGTCTCGTCGTCGCTGTTGCCGCGGTCATCGTCGCCGCCTCGCTTCCGGCCGCATTGGGTTCGGCGAAGCCGACGACGGTGAACGACGCTGCGGTTCTCGTCATGCTCACGCTCATGATCGCTCTGGGCACGCTGGTCAAGGCCCGCGTACGGATCCGGTCGACGACCCAGTCGATCAGTTGGAACGAAACAGCGATCATCGTTGGTGCAGCCATCGCTCCGACCTCCGTCGTCGTGCTCTGCACCGCTGTCGGGATCGCCATCGCCTCGCTCCGCCTGACACCGATGAAGCTCGCCTTCGGCGTCGGGAAGAACGTCATCGTGGCCTGGGGTGCCGGCACCACGCTCGCGATGACGAGCTGGACCTGGCCAGCAACCGGGGCAGCCCCCCTGACGCTGCTGGGGCCGTTGGCCCTCGCCTACCTGGTCGCCGCGTTACTGGACGATCTGCTCGCCATTCCAGTCATCGCGCTCGCCTCCGAGACCCGGATCGCGAAGCACTTCCGCAGCAACCTCGACCTCCGTCTCGCCGGCTTCGCCGTGCGGTTCGTGGTCACAGCCTGCACGCTACTGATCATCCGGCTCGATCCCCGACTGTTGCTCGCGATTCCACCCCTGGTCCTGAGCCTGCACCTGGCCTACGCCGCACGCATTCGGGGCCGCACCGAACAGCAGGCGTGGCAGCGGCTCGCCCGCACCACCGACGCGCTCAACGTGGTCGACCTGGACACCGTCCTCACCACCGCCGTCACCCAGGCCGCCGAGTTGTTCTCCGCCGACGAGGTCGAGATCGAGCTGCGCGACGGCGGTCGCACCGTACGCGGCGGCACCGGCGGCATCACCTTCGACGGCCCGACCGGCACCCCCACCACCGTCGACGGCACGATCGTCCCCACCCCGCTGGAGGGACACGACCGGACCGTCGACATCGGCGTCCTCCGACTGCGCTTCCACGGCCCGGTGCAACTCTCCGAGCGGGAGCAGTACACCCTGCGCACCTTCGCCTCCGCGCTCTGCACGGCAGTGCGCAACGCCCAGGCGTACGCCGAACTCGCCCGGGTGGCCGACGAACACGCGTACGCGGCGGCACACGATGCGTTGACCGACCTGGCCAACCGTCGGCAACTCCTCGACGAGGGCACCGAGCACCTGAGCGCCCGGCACGCCGACGGGGTGACCGCGCTGGTGCTGATCGACCTCAACCACTTCAAGGAGGTCAACGACACACTCGGGCACGCCGCAGGCGACCAGGTGCTGGTGCAGGTGGCCGGCCGGTTGCGGGGCGCAGCCCAGCCGAGTGACCTGGTGGCCCGCCTCGGCGGCGACGAGTTCGCCGTACTCCTGCGAGGGCTTCCGGCCCCGGCGGTGGCCGCGCACCGGGCCGAGACGTTGCTCGCCGCCCTGCATGAGCCCTTCGAGCTGGACGGCATGCGGATCAGCGTGGAGGCCAGCGGCGGGATCTCCGTCGCCCCGTCCAGCGGTGGCATGGCAGAGCTGCTGCGCCGCGCCGACGTGGCCATGTACCAGGCCAAACGGGCCGGGCAGAGGACCGCCACGTACGCCGCCACGCGGGACACCGCCGACCTGGGCCGCCTCACCCTCGGTGGCGACCTGCCACGTGCGGTCGCCGACCACGAGTTCGTCGTCAACTTCCAACCGATCGTCGACCTGGGCACCGGCGAGGTGACCAGCGCCGAGGCGCTGGCCCGCTGGCACCACCCCACCCACGGCATGATCGACCCGCTGCGCTTCCTGGAGGCCGTAGAGCGTTCCGGCCTGCTGCCGGCCTTCGCCGAGGCGATCCTGGACCAGGCGCTGATCGCCGCGGCCAGTTGGCGGGACGCCGGCTTCGACGTACCGGTAGCGGTGAACGTGTCGCCGCGCAGCCTCCTCGACGCGCGGTTCCCGGGCTCGGTGCTGGCCCGCCTGCGCGCCCACGACCTACCGCCGGACCGGCTGGTGCTGGAGTTGACCGAGACACTGACGCTCAGCCAACTCGACGTGGTCGACCGGGTACTCGGCCGGCTACGCGACGAGGGTGTCCGGCTGGCGTTGGACGACTTCGGCACTGGTTACTCGTCCCTCTCCCTGCTCTCCCGAATCCCGGTGCACGAGCTGAAGATCGACCGGAGTTTCGTGACGACGATGGACAGCTCGGCGGAGGCCGCCGCCGTCATCCGCTCCACCCTCGACTTGGGCCGCAGCCTCGACCTGGACGTGGTGGCCGAGGGGGTGGAGAGCGAGCCGCAGCGGCGGGCCCTGTGGGAGTTGGGTTGCGTCGCCGGCCAGGGGCACCTCTTCGCCCGGCCGATGCCGGCCGGCACTCTGCTCGCGGCGATGCAGCGGGGCTCGGGCGGCCGGCCCGGCACCCTGGCCGCACCCCTGCACGACGCCGGCGCGGTGATCAGGTTGAGCCAGAACCGTCGCCAGACCGGCCGTTCCCGCACCGACCGCCTCCCGCACCTGCCCGCCTGACCAGGCCTCGGCCCGGTGCCGAAGCGGACCGGTCTGCCAGACTTGCGCCGTGATCGCCGACGACCCGACCACCCGCCGCCGCCGTCGCTGGCACTGGCGGACGCTCGACACCGCCGCCGGCGGCCTCGCCCTCGACCTCGGGCTCTACGCCGCGTCGACCGTCTTCGCCGCGATTACCGCAGTCACGTCGACCCTGCTGCCGCACCGGGCCTGGGGGACCGTCGCCGCAGCCGGATACCTGGTCGCGACACTCGTGGTGACCGCCCAACTGCTGCTGCGCCGACGCACCCCGACCTCACCGCTGGTCGGGCTGCCAGCCCGCTGGGCGGTCACCGGTCTCGCATGGGCGGGCACCGCACTGCTGCCTCTGCTCTGGCAGAGCATCGAGCGGGCCGGCGGGCGCACCGACCGGGCCCAGGAGGAGGTGCTGGTCGTGGAGCACGCCGGCGCGCGCCTCCTGGAACACGGCACCCCGTACCTGGGACCGGACGCGATCGCCGCCCTGCCGCCCGGCGACCAACTGATGGGCTACACCCCGTACCAGCCCGGCATGGCGATGTTCGGCCTACCCCGAGCGCTCGTCGACACCTGGTGGACCGACTCCCGAGTCTGGTTCGCGGTGGGCACCGCACTGGCGCTCGCCCTGGCCGTGAGCGCCCTGCGCAGAACACCTGCCGACACGGACGAGGCCGACACCGCTCACCGCCGGAACGCCGCGCTGCTGCGCGGCGTGCAGGCCGCCACCGTACTGCCGATCTGCGCCCTGACCCTCGCCACCGGCGGCGACGACCTACCCGTACTCGCGCTCTGCCTGCTGGCCCTCGCGCTCGCCGCCGCCGACCGACCCGGCCGGGCCGGCCTCGCGGTCGGGCTCGCCGGCGCGCTGAAGCTGTTCGCCTGGCCGGTCGCCCTGGTCCTGATCGTGTGGGGTCTGACCCGACGCGCCGGCGCGCGGGTCGCCGCCGGCGCGATCGGCCTGCCGGTCGCCGCCCTCCTGCCCGCGATGCTCGTCGACCGCGACGCGCTGACCGAGAACGTGCTGCGCTTCCCCCTCGGCCACGGCCTGGTCACCAGTCCCGCACAGTCCCCGTTTCCCGGCTACCTGATCGCCACCGGGCTGCCCGCCGGCCGGCTGATCGCCGCCGCGCTGCTGGTCGCGGCGGGCATCGCCATCGCCGTCCGACTCGCCCGCCGCCCGCCCCGCACCGCCGTCGCCACCACCGTCATCTGCGGGTACGGGCTACTCGCCGCCATCGCCCTGATGCCCTCGACCCGCTTCGGCTACCTGCTGTACCCGCTCGCCCTGCTCACCTGGGCACCTGCCCTGCACCGCCCCACCGACACGCCGCCGACCGCAGTTCCCGGCCACCTGTCCGGTCGGGCCACTTCCGCGTAACTGCCCGGCGCGGGACCGCGTCAGGGCGTAGACCTGAAGGCATGACGACCTACCGCGACCGGGCCGACGCCGGCCGGGTGCTCTCCGACCGGCTCACCGCACTCGTCGGCGAACCCGACGTCGTCGTCCTCGGCCTCGTCCGTGGGGGCGTACCCGTCGCCCGGGTCGTCGCCGAACGCCTCGGCGCGCCGCTGGACGTGCTGGTCGTCCGTAAGCTCGGGATGCCGTGGGCCCGGGAGGTCGCCTTCGGTGCGCTCGGGCCGGGCGGCGTCCAGGTGCTCAACGACGCGGTGGCCAGCCGACTCAGCAGCGACGACATCGCCGAGGTCAGCCAACGGGAGCAGGCCGAACTGGAACGCCGGGAACGGCTGTACCGGGGCGGTCGCGCACCACTGAACCTCACCGGGCGGACGGCGGTGATCGTCGACGACGGTCTCGCCACCGGCGCGACCGCCCGCGCCGCCGTGGAGGTCGCACGCCAACTCGGAGCGAACCGGGTCGTGGTAGCGGTCCCGGTCGGCGCGCAGGAGGCCTACGAACTCCTCGCCGCCGAGGCGGACCAGGTCATCTGCACGCAACGTCCACCGGACTTCGGCGCGGTGAGCGTCTACTACGACGACTTCCACGAAGTTTCCGATGAAGAAGTCACCGAGGCGCTCACAGCAACTGCATAGGTACACCAGGTACCGTCGTGCGATGAGTAGTCTCACCTGTCCCAAGTGTCGCGGAGAAATGCGCCAGTACGAGCGCAGCGGAGTCGTCATCGACCAGTGCGGGGAGTGCCGAGGCATCTTCCTGGACCGCGGTGAGCTGGAGAAGCTCTTCGAGGCGGAGGCCAACTGGAGCCGCCAGCAGGGCGGCGGCGCGCCGTCGCAGCCCGCCCAGCAGCCGGCCGGTTACCCGCCGCCTCCGCCGCCCCCGGCGCCCCACCAGCCCGGCTACGGTGCCGTTCCGCCGCCGCCGCCCGCACACGGCTACCCGCCGGCGCCGGCTTACGGCCACCAGCAGCAGCACCACGGCTACCACGGCCACTACCGGCAGAAGAAGCGCAAGGGCTTCCTCGACGAGATGTTCGGCTGAGCCCAGGCCGACCTCGCGCCCGGGTCGATCAACGCGTCGACCCGGGCACAACGCCCACACCGCCGGTGGTTGGTGGGCGGAACTCGCCGTGCCAGGCTGGTTCGCATGACCGCGATCCGACCCGACGAGGCGTTGGCCCAGGCGTACGCCGGGATCAGCGCAGTGGTCGACGCCCTGGATGACACCGGCCCGCAACGAACCACCCGCTGTCACGGCTGGCTCGTCGCGGACCTGCTCCTCCACGTGCTCGGCGACGCCCAGCGCGCGCTTGTCGCACTGGCCAGCCCTGTGGACGGCCCCGCCGACGTCGACGACGTCAGCTACTGGCGTGACTTCCCCGGTGGTGGCGACGAGGCCACCCGGCACGCCTGGTGGGTCCGCCGCTCGGCCGCCGCGTTCGACCGCCCGACCGGGATCGTCCGGCTCTGGCGCGAGACCGCCCCCGCGGCGGTCCGCGCCGCCGCGTCAGCCAACCCGCAGGGGTACGTGACCACGCAGGGACACGTGCTGCGCGTACCGGATTTCCTCGCCACCCTGACGACCGAGGCTGTCGTTCATCACCTGGACCTGATCGTGGACCTGCCCGACGCGCCGCCCCCGGGTCCACTGGCGACACGTGTCGCGGTGGCCACCATGGACGGCCTGCTCAGCGACGACACGGTCCGCCCCGTCGCCTGGAGCGACCACGATTTCCTCCTGAAGGCGACCGGGCGCGTGCCGCTCACCGACCGGGACCGACTGGAGTTGGGCGAGTCGGCGGGCTGGTTTCCACTGCTCGGCTGAGCTAGCCGATGGCCATGTCCACGAAGCGCGACAGGTGCAGCTGGGCGGCTACGGTCACGGTGTCGGTAGGGCCATTTCGATGCTTGGCAACAATAAAATCCGCCTCGCCCGCGCGCGGGGACTCCTTGTCGTAGTAGTCGTCGCGGTGCAGAAGGATGACGACGTCGGCATCCTGCTCAATTGAGTTGTGGGTGGCGATGCCGTTCGCGATGAAGTTGTGCTTCCCGAGCACGGTCGCGTCGAACACCTCCTGCTCACCGATCGACTCAATAGAGACGATCGAGTCCCAGAAGATGTCATTCGTGGCGTGCAGGTCCAGGTCGGCCGCATCAAGGACGCCGGCGATCGCCGCCAGTCGGGAGCGGCTGGGGGCATGCTTCCAGAGGGTGCTGCCGCAGAACTGGGTGCCGATCGCCTTAGCGAACTCACGGTGAGTCATGCCTTGCTCGACCAGAATCTCCTTGACTCGGGTCCAGACCTCTCGTGGCACGGTGTCGACGTTGGTGTTGCTCTCCGTCGTTTCCAACGCGGCAAGCAGAGCGGCGCAGCCGTCCGACCGCTGCCCGTACACGCCGATCTCGCGCAGGAACCTCAGCTGGTCGTCCCGACCGGAGATGTCGAGCGTGTACTGAGGACGGTGCCCCGAGACCGGCACCACCTTCAGTCGGGCCGTGATGCCGTACCTCAGAAGAAGTCGAGAGATGTCTTCGAGCATTCGCCGGCTCGTGGACGAGAAGTAGACGCGCCCACCGCGCCCTGAGCTGTTGACGGTCACCGAACCATCGGTGGCCCACAGGTGCCGCAGGAAGGAAGTGATCTGCTCCTTGGGCAGGCTGAAGACGGCCGAAGGGAGAAACTTCTCGTGCGATCTCAAACCGAAGAGGCCTAGGTCGTCCAGCCAAGCGGCGATCGGGTTACGCCGACCGCGAGCCAGGCGATAGGGCGCTGGCAGCCGCAGGGTCGTCACCCTCGCAGCCGCGTAATCGTCACGGACGGCGGAGATCCCGAAATGCTTCGCCGCGTCGGACACGGCCTGCAGGTTCAGCTCGTCACAGCTCGCGTATCGAATGGGTTGACGTCGCACGAAGGATCCGTCGCCCAACAGGTGCGCCAACATCACCACCTCCGCGTCGACCCACGGGCGGGTCATCATCGGCGGCGGTAGGTGGCGTGGCGTGGCGATGCGATCTCCCGGCGACAGCTCACCGAGTGGCACCCACCCCGTGAAAGCCAGGAAGGGGTGATTCGCTGTGGCATCGATCTGCTTGCCCGATGCCAGGGTCAGCCGGAACACCTCGCGGCTGCCGCTCGGGAAAACATGGGTCATCGTGCGGGGCGTGTACCGAAGGCTCTCGTCCAACGCCCAGACCGGGATGTCTTTGGCGTTATTCGACAACAACTCACCGAGCGTGATCTCAGTGTTGTCATCTGCTCGAACCACTCGGGTCTCCGCCGTGAGGCAGCCAGACTCACGCAGGTCGGACAGCTGGGGCCGTTTGTCGGTGCGCTGCTCGGGGCCACGGTTCAGCTGACTCACCGCGATGACCGGGCACTCGACCTCCTTGGCCAGCAGCTTGAGGCCACGGGAGAGGTCCGCGACCTCCTGCTGACGACTCTCGGTGCGCTTCGGTGAAGTCATCAGCTGGAGATAGTCGACCACGATCATCTTGAGGTCGTGCCGCTGCTTGAGCCGCCGAGCCTTGGCCCGGATCTCCATCAGGTTCATGCTCGGCGTGTCGTCGACGAAGAGGGGTGCCTCGCTGATCTCGCCCATGCAGCGGGCCAGCTTCGTCCAGTCGTCGTCGGAGAGCTGCCCGCTACGCAGCACGTGCAGTGGCACCCGCGCCTCGGCCGAGAGAAGTCGCATGACGATCTCGACCTTACTCATTTCGAGCGAGAAGATGGCCGCCGCCTGGTTAGCCCGAATTGCAGCGTTTCGAGCGAAATCCATGCTTGCTGTTGATTTGCCCAACCCAGGCCTACCGGCGACGATCACCAACTGACCGGCGTGCAGGCCGTTGAGCAGCCGGTCCAGGTCGCTGAAGCCGGTCGGCACGCCGGTCATCACACCGCCCTGCGCACCCACCGCCTCGATCTCGTCCAGCGTCGGCTGCAACATGTCAGCCAGGATCGCGAAGTCCTCACTGACCCGGCGTTCGGTGACGTCGTAGACGGCCTGCTGGGCAAGGTCCACGATGTCGTCCACGTCGCGGCTACCGCCACTCGCGGTGCCGTAGCCCAGCTGCACGATCTTGGTGCCGGCCTCGACCAGCCGGCGCAGCACCGCCCGTTCGCTGACGATCCGCGCGTAGTAGGCCGCGTTCGCTGCGGTGGGCACGCTGGCGATGAGGGTGTGCAGGTACGGTGCGCCGCCGATACGGGCCAGGTCACCGGAGTCGGTCAGGGCGGCGGCCACGGTGATCGGGTCGGCCGGCTCACCCCTGCCGTAGATGTCCAGGATGGTGTCGAAGATGGTGGCGTGCACCGGCCGGTAGAAGTCGTTGGTCTTGAGGATCTCGACGACGTCGGCGATGGCGTCCTTGGAGAGCAGCATGCCGCCGAGGACGCACTGCTCGGCTGCCACGTCCTGCGGTGGGGTCTTGTCGAACTGGCCGTCCCGCTGCGCCGGTGGTTGGCCTCCGCCGGAGC
>NZ_JBSFBM010000145.1:0-16377 GCF_053592955.1 Micromonospora sp. NPDC002411
AAGTGATGAAAAGTAGGTCCGCGTGGCCCCTGGAACCTACTTTTCATCACTTGATCGAGGCAGAAGCGGAGAACCGGGCCGGTCAGCCGGCCTCGAAGACCTGGCGGGCGACGGCGTGGGTGTCGGCCCCGAACAGCACCAGGCGCGTCTCGGTGACGGCGGTCGGGGTGGCCGAGCGCAGCACGCCGAGGGCCTGGCGGACCGCGTCGTCGATCGGCCAGCCGTAGATGCCGGCAGAGATCAAAGGAAAGGCCACTGTGGTCGCGCCCAGTTCGTCGGCCACCTGGAGGCTGTTGGCGTAGCAGTCGCGCAGCAGCGCGGAACGGTCCTCGTTGCCCGACCAGACCGGCCCGACGGTGTGGATCACCCAACGGGCCGGCAGCTCACCGGCAGTGGTCGCCACCGCCTGCCCGGTCGGCAGTCCTCGGCCGTAGTGGGATGCGCGCAGCGCCCGGCAGTCGGCCAGGATGGCCGGCCCGCCCCGCCGGTGGATGGCCCCGTCGACCCCGCCGCCGCCGAGCAGGGACGAGTTCGCGGCGTTCACGATCGCGTCCACCTGCTGGGTGGTGATGTCGCCCTCGACCAGGGTGATCTCCACGGCTAGCTCTCCTCGATCGGCTGGCCGAGCGAGCGCCGGGCCAGCAGGGTGGCACCGGCGACCGCCGCCGGCATGATCAGCACGGCGCCGAGTGGAATGAGGAAGCAGAGGAAGACCGCAACCCCGAAGCCCAGCGAGGTGGGTCGGTCGGCCTTCAGGATCGTCCGGCGCTGGGGCAGCCGCATCCCGCGCCGGTAGAACGGTGCCCCGACCAGCTCCACGGCGAGGAACCAACCACCGACCGCCGCCCCGATCACCGGGACTACCGTCTGACCGACCACCGGGATGAACCCGGCGAGGAAGAGCGGAATCCCGACCAGCGCCGCGAGCGCCACCAGGCGTACTGAGTCCGCGGAGCTGCGGCGCAACGACGACCAGAAGGGCACGTCCACCGCGCCGGGCGTGCCGCCGTACCGCTGCTCGACCTGCTCGGAGATCTTCTCGTAGAACGGGTCGCCGATGACCAGGGTGACAGCGGTGAAGCTGACCACCGCGAGCAGGCCGCCGAGCCCCAGGAAGGCCAGCCCGGCGACCACCCGGACCAGGCTGCGGCCAGTCTTCGACCAACCGTCGGCGAACGGGGTGACCAGCGCGGCGAGATCGTCCACGAAGTACACCAGGGTGGCGAACGCACCCACGAAGAGCGCGCCGGAGATCAGCGCCGGCACGATGCCGAGCAGCATCAACCCCGGGCTGCGCACATAGAGACCGAGCCCCCGCAGGAGCAGCCCCGCCCCGGCGAGGAAGCGGCCGACGGCCCCGGTCACCGGGCTGGCGATTCTGCTGGCGTCCACGATCGAGCAGCCTAACGACCGGTGATCGAATCCGCCGGGCGGCGAGCGGTACGAGGCAGGATGGGCTGGTGCGCGCCTCCCGACTGATCTCACTGCTACTGCTGTTGCAGGCACGCGGCTCGATGACGGCGGGCGAGCTGGCACGGGAGCTGGAGGTCTCCGAGCGGACCGTCTACCGGGACGTGCTGGCGCTCTCCGCCGCCGGGGTGCCGGTCTACGCCGACCGGGGTCGGGACGGCGGATACCGGCTGCTCGGCGGTTACCGCACCCGACTGACCGGGCTCACCCGGGACGAGGCGGAAGCGCTCTTCCTCTCCGGGCTGCCCGGACCGGCCGGCGACATGGGGCTCGCCGACGCGGTCGCCGCCGCCGAGTTGAAGGTGCTCGCCGCCCTGCCGCCGGCCCTGCGGGACGCCCCGGCACGTGCGGGGCAGCGGTTCCACCTTGACGTGCCGGGCTGGTTCCGGGAGACCCCGCCCCCACCGTGGCTGACTGACCTGGCCCGCGCGGTCTGGCGCGACCGGGTCGTGGAGTTGCGCTACCGGCGTGGCGACCGGGAGGTGACCAGGCGGGTCCAGCCGTACGGGCTGGTGCTCAAGAGTGGGGCCTGGTATCTGGTCGGCCGGGTCGACGACGACACCCGCACCTACCGGGTGGACCGGGTGACCGGGGTCGAGGTGACCGAGGAGAGCTTCGCGCGGGACGAGGGCTTCGACCTGGCCGGGCACTGGCGCGAGCAGGCCGGGTCGTTCCTGCGGACCATGCTGCGGGCCGAGGCCACCGTCCGGCTCAGCCCGGCGGGTCTGCGCCGGCTCCGGCACCTGGTCGATGCCCCCTTCGTGTACGACGAGGTGGTGGCCGCCGCCGGAGAACCCGACGGGCAGGGCTGGGTGGTGGCCCGGCTGCCCGTCGAGTCCGTCGGGGTGGCGTACCACCAACTGCTGGGGCTCGGCCCCGAGGTGGAGGTCCTCGATCCGCCCGCGCTCCGCCGGCTGTTCGCCGACGCGGCTGGCCGGTTCCAGGCCCTCTATCGGTAGCCGGTGACGTCCGTCGGCTTGCCCGCGTCGACCACCTCGGTGATGTAGCGGAAACCCTCAGGTTGGCTGCCGTCGACGTCGGTGAAGCCGTACACCTTGGACAGCGTGCCCGCGTCGACGGACTGGCCGTTCCAGCGGGCCTTGTCGTCGTCGGCGGCGAGCGCGGCCACCGCCCGGCCGACGAAGGCCGGCGTCTCGGAGATGAGGAAGTTCGGGTCGGTGGCGGCCCCGTCGCGCCAGTTGTCCTCGGTCACGCCGAAGTGCTCCAGCATCGCCTCGGAACGGATCCAGCCGGGGGTGAGCGCGACGGCAGTGCAGCCGTGCGGCTTCAGCTCGTGCGCCTGGCTGAAGGCGAGCCGGTTGACCGACACCTTGGCCAGGTCGTAGAAGAGCGACAGCCGGTAGTTGTCGTCGTTGTACGCCTTGGTGCCGTCGCCCATCTCCACCACCAGCCCGCCGGGCTTGCGGATCAGCAGCGGCAGGGCGAAGTGGCTGGTGATGATGTGCGTGTCGATGGCCAGTCGAAGGGTTCGGAAGCCGGCGTCCAACGGCTGCTCCCACACCGGCTTCTCCCAGGTGACCAGCGGGTCCCCACCCCAGATGTCGTTGACCAGCACGTCGAGCCGGCCCTGCTCGGCGTCGATCCGGGCGACGAGGTCGCGGACCTGCTCGGGCACCAGATGGTCGACCTGGACGGCGATGCCAGTGCCTCCGGCCTCGGTGACCAGCTCGGCGGTCTCCTCGATGGTCTCCGGCCGGTCCATCTCCGATCGGCCCGCCCGGGTGCTGCGGCCGGTGGCGTACACGGTGGCGCCAACAGCCCCGAGTTGCACGGCGATCTGCCGTCCGGCGCCTCGCGTGGCACCGGCGACGAGCGCGATCTTTCCTGCGAGCGGTTGTGTCATACCCGCGAGGTTGTCAGCGATACCTGACAACCGCCGTCCGAATTACCGAACTGTCAGTCCACCAGGCGGACGCGGACCCGACGGTTGGCCCGGCCCTTGCTCTCCACCTTCACCACCTGCACCTTGCCGATCTGCGCTGTCGACGCGACGTGGGTGCCACCGTCGGCCTGCACGTCCAGGCCGACGATGTCGACGATCCGGACCTCCTGCTCGTCCGGCGGGATCAGGTTGGACTGGGTGCGGATGATGTCCGGCAGGGCCAGCGCCTCGGTGCGCGGCAGCACCCGGGTGGCGACCGAGCGGTCGGCGGCCACCTCGGCGTTGACCAACTCCTCGATGCGGCTCTTGAAATCCGGGGGCACCTCGGGGAGGTTGAAGTCCATCCGGGCCTCACCAGGTTCCATCGAGTTACCCGTCACCAGCGCGCCGAAGTCGCGGAACACCACGCCGCAGAGCACGTGCAACCCGGAGTGGGTACGCATCAACCGGGTCCGACGCTCGTCCTCCAGCGCACCGACGACCTCGGTGCCAACCGGCGGAAGCGGGTCACCCTCAGCGGGGATCAGATAGAGGTCGTCGCCCTTGCGGGTGCCGACGATCCTGGTCTGCACGCCCTGCCACAGCAGCACGCCGTGGTCCGGCGGCTGACCACCGCCGCCCGGGTAGAAGGCGGAGCGGTCCAGCACGATGCCCTGCTCGGCGTCCGCGTGCAGGACCGTGCACGTCCATTCGCGCAGTGTCGGGTCGGCGAGGTCGAGGCGATGTGTGCGGCCATGCTGTGTGACGCCCATGACAGGGCACGTTACTCGTTGAGGAAGCCGGCGATGCGGTCCCGCAGGTCGGCGCGTTCCGACCAGAGGACGCCGGGCCGGTCGTACACGTGGAGGGTGGCCTGCGGTAGCGCGGCGGCGAGCCGCTCGGCGACCTCGACCGGGTGCAGGTCGTCGCCCGCGTTGGCGATGACCAACGCCGGCGCGGTGACCGCCGCGAGGTCGCTGGTGGTGCGCAGCGGCGTCTGGTCCGCGAGGCTGGCCAGGCTGCCGGCGAGTCCGTCACGGAGCAGCTGGTCGAGTCGCTGCCGCAGGTACGCCCAGCCGGCGGGAGTGTTGCGCACCGCTGCGGGCAGCTCCAGGGTGACGACGTCGGCGACCACCGAGGCGTCTCCGCTCTCCACGGCCTCCAGCAGGTCGGTGATGCGGTCCCCGGCCACCGGGCCGCGCGGCTGGTCGAGCACCGCGGGCAGGAAGAAGACCAGCTTCTCGAAACGGTCCGGGCTCTCCGCGAGCAACCGGCAGAGGGCGCCCGCGCCGAGGCTCGCGCCGAAGGCGCGGCTGGCACCGCCCAGATCGGCGATCGCCCGAAGGTCGCGGGCCAGGTCGGAGTACGTCCACGGCCCGTCCGGCGCCTCGGATCGGCCGTGCCCACGGAACTGGAAGAACACCTTGCGGCCGGTCACCCCACTGCCGAACGGACGGGTGGTGGCGATGCCGTTGCCCAGCCCGTGCGCGAACACGGTCACCGGATCACCGGTGCCGGTGACCAGCCGTTCCAGCTGTACGCCGTGCGGGGTGGCGACCAGGTCGGTGTCCGGTTCCGGGAGCGCCGGGCGGCCGGTACGCGGCCCACCCGGGCCGGGCCCCCAGGTGCGGGGCCCGCTGTCCGGTGGAGGGGGCCAGCGAAAACCTCTCACCAGAAACCTTTGCCGTCACCGAGCTCGCGGAGGCCGATTCGGACATCGAGCAGGTAGATCAGGCCGGCGGCGATGCCGATCAGTCCGAAGAGGCTGATCGGCCCGAAGCCGAGCAGGGTCAGCACGAGGCAGACCGCCAGGATGGCGATCCAGCCACCCTTGGGAAGTGTCCCGATGGCGGGGAAGGCGTCGGAGCGCTGCGTGATCGCGTGCACCAGGGCGACGCCCTGAACGATCAGCGCGAAGACGAGCAGGATCAGCTCGATCACGTAGCGGACTTCGAACGCGAAGATCGGCGCGGCGTTGGCCATGCCGGCAAGCTTATGTCGAGGACCCCGGCTTCGTCCGACAAGGACGCCGCCGGGGTCGTCGACAGGGTTACTACTCGGCCGCCGGGCGGGTCCGCTTGGTGGCCCGGGGCAGCTTCGCCGACGGGGTGGCGGCGGGCTTCGCGGCCTTCGGAGCGCGCGCGACCTTCTTGACGGCGGCCGGCTTGGCCTCGGCGATCTCGGCCACGTCGGCCGGGGTCGGCACCTCGGCCGGGGCGGTGGCGGTGGGGGTGGTGGGGGTGGTCTCCGCCGGGGTCACGGCCTGGGTGGCCTCGATGTCGGCGTTGACCGTGTCGGCAGCTTCCAGCACACCAGCGCCGACAACCCGCTCACCACGGGCGACCAGCGCGCCGTACGCGGCGAAGGCCCGCTCCTGGGCGGCCTGGGCCCCGGCGACCACCATGGCGGCGTTGCGGGTCGCGGCGGCCCGCAGCTTGTCCAGGTCGGCCGACTCGCGGAGCTTGGCCAGGTCGGCCGACTCGCGAAGCTTGGCCAGGTCCAACTCGTTGGCCTTCTGACGCAGCTCGTAGCCGGTCAGCACGGCCCGACCACCCAGGTCGGCGACGACGCGGGTGCTGAGGACGCCGACCACGGCGGGCAGCTTGCGCAACTGCTCGATGGCCAACTCACCGGCGCCGGCGGCGGCGTAGATCGGGGCGGGGATGCGGTTGGTCTTCGGCTCGCTCATGACGTCTCCTCTTCGGCCGCCTCGGCGGCCTTGCGTGCCGCCGGACCGGCGGCCTTCTTCTCGGGGGTGTTGGTGCTGCCCGGGGCGGGTGCGGTGCCCGCCTCGGTGACGGCGACGGACTCGATCACGGCCTCGGTCGGGGTGCCGCCTGCGGTGGTGGGACCGGTGGCGGCCAGGTTCGCCAGGTCGGCGGGCTCGTCGCCGACGTCGGTCGGGGTGGTCGCCCCGGGCGTGCCGCCGGTGGGCCCGGTGCCGCCGCCCTCGGCGGCCGCCTGGGCCTCGGCCAGCCGGGTGTTCTCCCGGCGGAACGTCTCGTAGATTTGGGTGAGGGACTGCTTCTGGGCCATCGTCAGGTCGGTGTCCACGGCGATGGCGGCGAGCACACCGTGGCCTTCCTTGTCGTCGAGCAGGCCGGCGCGCAGGTACATCGCCGGGGTGGAGACCCGCAGCGCGCTCGCCAGTTGCTGGAGCACCTCAGCGCTGGGCTTGCGCAGGCCGCGCTCGATCTGACTGAGGTACGGGTTGCTGACCCCCGCCTGCTCGGCGAGCTGCCGGAGCGAGATCTTGGCGTTGCGCCGTAGATCGCGGATGAACCCGCCGACGTCGGGAAGGTCCTTCGGTGTGGCCATGACTGCGACGTTAACCGGCTCCGCTAGCTCTTGCAAGCAAAACGCTAGCCACAGTTAGCAACGTCTCAGCACCGTGGTTGCGCCCCGCTCCACGGGTCCGTACGGTCCGTCCGTGCACAAGATCACAGTCAATGGAGCAAGCATCGCGTACGACGAGGAAGGCACCGGCTCGCCCGTCGTACTCCTGCACGCTGGCATCGCCGACCGGCGGATGTGGCGGGGGCAGATCTCCGCGCTCGCCGCCCGCCACCGGGTGATCGTCCCGGACCTCCGTGGCTACGGAGACTCGGAGCTGCCTCCGACCCCGTTCACACACCACGACGACGTGGCGGGGCTGCTGGACGCACTCGACCTGCCCCGGGCCGCCCTGGTCGGCTGCTCCTTCGGCGGGGCCGTCGCCATCGACACCGCGCTCGCCCACCCCGACCGGGTCAGCGCGCTCGCGCTGTTCGACACCGCTGTCTCCGGCAACGAGTGGTCCGACGAGGCGAACGACCTCTGGGACGACCTGGTCGGCGAGGTCGACCCCGACGACTTCGTCGCGGGCGCGGCCGGCGAGGTGCGGTTCTGGGTGGTCGGCCCGGGTCGACAGCCGGAGGACGTCGACCCCGCGCTGATCACGTTCACGCAGGAGATGGACCAGCGCGCGCTCGCCGCCGAACTGGCGCTCGGCGCGGTCGAGGTGGGAGAACTGGCGCCTCCGGCCATCGATCGCCTCGGCGAGCTGACGGTGCCCGTCCTGGTCACCGCCGGGGCTGCGGACGTACCGGACATCCGCCGGCTCGCCGACCGGATCGCCGCCGAGGTCCCCGGCGCGGTACGGCTGCCGGACATCCCGGACGCCGCGCACCTGTTGCCGCTGGAGCGCCCGGAGCCCGTCAACGCCGCCCTGCTCGACTTCCTGAGCTGACCACCCGGTCACCAGAGCGGGCGGACCGCCCCCACTGGAACTCCGCCACCGAAGAGCGGCACCTCGGCGTACTCGGTCAGCACCGGTGCGTCCACGCCGAGCCGGCGCAGCGCGGAGACCAGCACCGGCATCCGCGCCCGGTCGGCGCCGTCGTCGATCTTCAGCGCGACGGCGCCGACGCCCGGCACTGCCACCGCGATCACACCCTCGGCGCCGACCTTGGCCAGCAGGCCCGGAACGCCACGCATCAGCCGGGTGTCATCGGCCTGGGTGCCACCGACGATCTCCGGGTACGCGCGCATGGCGTCAGCCACCGTCCGCGGCACCGAGCCCGGCTCGGCGTCGACCAACCGGAGGAACGCCCCGGCCAACCCGGTCAGCGACACCGCGAGCACCGGAGCGCCGCAACCGTCCACGCCCACCGCCGCAGCCTGCTCGCCGGTGAACTCCTCGATGGCCGCCCGCAGGCGCTGCTGGAGCGGGTGCTCCGGCCGCCAGTACCCTTCCAGCGGCCAACCGGCAGCCTCGCAGGTCAGCAGCATTCCGCTGTGCTTTCCGGAACAGTTCATCTGCACCCTGGTCGGGCCGCCCCCGGCCCGCAGCACGGCCTCCCGGGCCGCCGCGCCCACCGGCAGGTCGGGTGGACAGTGCAGGGCCGAGGCGTCCAGTCCGGCCCGGTCCAGCAGCGCGCCGACCCGGGCCAGGTGGAAGTCCTCACCTGCGTGACTCGCCGCGACCAGTGCCACGTCCGCCGGGTCGGTCAACGGCAGGCCGGCGCGGAGCATCCCGATCGCCTGCATCGGCTTGCTGGCCGAGCGGGGGAAGATCGGCGAGGTCACGTCCCCGGCTGACGCCAGCACCGCGCCGGCGGCGTCGAGCACCACCACCGAACCGCGGTGCGCACCCTCCACGAACCCGGAACGGACCACCTCGGCGAGCGGGTCGCCACCCTCGTACGTCTTCGTCACGGGCTGGACGGTACCGACGGCACTGGGGTGCCCGTCGGCGGGGTGACCTGGTGGTCCACCGGCCGGGTGACAGGAGCGCGGGGCAGACCCGGCCTTACAGCCCGAGCAGCTCGCGAGCCTCGGTGGTGGTCAATGGAGGGCGCTGCGCGAGCTGGGCGAAACCCACAGCGCGGGCGACCAGTTGCATGTTCGACTCCACCGGGCGGCCCTTGGCGTACGTCACGGTGTCCTCCATGCCGACCCGCAGGTGCCCGCCGGTCGACAGCGAGGCCAGCATGACCGGAATCGTGCTGCGGCCGATGCCGGTGGCCGAGAAGGTGGTGCCCTCGGGCAGGTCCCGCAGCATCCGGTGGGCCGCGACCAGCGTCTCGGTGGTGCCCGGCATGCCTCCCGGCACACCCATCACGAAGTCGACGTGCACGTGCCCGCCAGCCGGCAGCCCGTACTTGCCGAGGAGGCGCTGCAACGCGGACAGGTGGCCGAGGTCGAAGATCTCGTACTCTGGCACGATCCCGCGTTCCTGCATCCGGGTGTGCAGGTCGACGATGAACTCCCACCGGTTGAGGAAGACGTCGTCGCCGAAGTTGACGGTGCCCATCGTGCAGGAGGCCATGTCCGGCCGGGCGTCGAGGACGGCCAGCCGAGCGGCCTCCGGGTCGGTCACCGCGCCGCCGGAGGAGAGCTGCACGATCAGGTCGGTGCTGTCCCGCAGTGCCGCCACGGTGTCGGCCAGACGCACCGGGTCGAGGGTCGGACGCGCCTCGTCGTCACGGATGTGGACGTGGATCACGGCGGCGCCGAGCGCCTCGCACTCCTTCGCGGTGAGCAGCAGCTCATCGAGGGTCACCGGCAGCGCCGGCACCTCCGCCTTGGCCGACTCAGCGCCGGTCGGGGCCACCGTGATCAACGTCCCTGTCGTCATGCCGGCGATCCTAGACGCCCGGGTCAGGACGGGTCGATCGCCGCCGCCGTCTCGCCGATCAGCAGCGCCGCGTCGTCCGGAACGTTCCGCTTGACCACCGCGAGCGCCACCTGACCCAGCTCGTGGTGCAGCACGGCGGTGCCGACGAAGCCGACCGCCCGGCCGTCGAGCATCACCGGCGTACCGGCAGTGGGCGGCTGGTCGGTGGTCACCCCGTCCAGATGCAGGAGTACGAGGCGACGCGGCGGCCGGCCCATGTTGTGCACCCGGGCCACCGTCTCCTGCCCCCGGTAGCAACCCTTGTCCAGGTGCACGGCGGGACCGATCAGGTCGACCTCAGCCGGAATCGTCCGGTGGTCGGTGTCCACCCCGACCCGGGGCTGACGGGCGGCCACCCGGATCGCCTCGTACGCCCACAGCCCCGCGACCGGCACCCCGGCGCCGCGCAACTCCGCCACCACCTGGTCCATCGCCGAGCGGGGCACCAGCAGGTCCACCCCGAGCGGGACCCGTCGGGCCCAGCCGCCGATGGGCAACGGCTTCACGTCGTACCGAACGCTGGCCCGCTGTGGCACGGCACCGTGGGGGAACTTCGGACCCGGCACCGCGACCAGGTCCGGCGCGGCGAGTCCGCTTACGCCGAGCGTGCTCAGCGCCTCCGTCGCCGCCGGCCCGACCAGCGACAACAACGCCCGCTCGGCGGTCGCGTCACGCGGCTCGACCTTGCTGAAGAACCGCATCTTCTCCAGGTAGGTCAGCAGACCCTCGGTCGCACCCGGATCGGTGTCCAGCCAGGCGGTCTCACCGTCCTCGGCGACCAGAGCGTGCTGCTCGATGTGGCCGTGCGGGGACAACACCAGCAACTCGGTGCCCTCACCGGCCGCCAGCGCGGTCAGGTGCTGCGAGGTGACGGTGTGCAGCCAACTCGCCCGCTCTTCCCCGGGCACCGCGATGACCCCCCGGTGCGACCTGTCGACCAGGCCGACAGCGGTGTCGAGGGTGCGTTGCTCACGCAACGGGTCACCGTAGTGGGCGGCCACCCCGCGCACCCCGGCTGCGACGTGCGCCGCGTCCGGCTGATCACGGCTGGCCTCGTCGATGCTCTCGACGGCCACCGCACCCGCGATTTCGATCATTTGTCGTCCCCGTTCTCGCAGCGTACGCAGACGCCGAAGAGTGACACGTGCCCGATGTCCACCCGGAACCCCCGCTGCGTGGCCAACTGGTCGGCGAGCGGGCGCAGCATCTCCGGCTCGATCTCGTCGATCGCGCCACACTCCCGACAGACCAGGTGGACGTGTTGGTGCTCACCCGCCGCGTGGTACGTCGGTGAACCGTGCGACAGGTGCGTGTGGGTGACCAGGCCGAGCCGTTCCAGCAGCTCGAGCGTGCGATAGATGGTGGTGATGTTGACGCCGGCGGCGACCTCCCGCACGGCGGTGTGCACCTGCTCCGGGCTGGCGTGCCCCAGATCGAGCACCGCCTGAAGGACGAGCTGCCGTTGGGGCGTCAGCCGCAGCCCACGGGCCCGCAGCATTTCCGCGAGGGAGGATTCGGACACGGTCCGATCATAGTTCGGCAATCGCCGCGACCCCCTGCGAGCGGCCGGCCGCCGCTACGCTCGGCTGTCATGGTGACGTCGCCGGTCGGAAAAGCCCCGGTCTCTCCGAGCCCCCGGATCGCCGTGCTCGGCCGGGGCCTCATCGCGACCGACGAGCCGGTGCTCCGCGGCGACGACCTGGGCGTCCTGCGCGGCGACGGGCTCTTCGAGTCCATGCATCTGCGCGAGGGCCGGCCGTGGCTGCGCGACGAGCACCTGGCCCGGATGACCACGGCCGCGGCAGCCGTCGACCTGGACCTGCCCCCCACCGACGTGCTCGTCGACCTGCTCGACACGGTGTGCGCCGGCTGGCCCGTCCAGGTGGAGGCCGCGCTGCGGCTGGTCTGCACCCGAGGCACCGAGGCCGGTGGCCCGCCGACCGTCTACGCCACGGTGACCGAGGTGCCGGCGTCCTCCCGGGCTGCCCGCCGCACCGGGATCACAGTGGCGATCCTGCCTCTGGGGGTGCCCGCCGACGCGCGTACCGGGCTCGACTGGTTGCCGGCCGGCATAAAGTCCACCTCGTACGCGGTCAACAGCGCCGCCCGCCGCTGGGCGCACCGGGCCGGGGTGGACGACGTGCTCTGGGTCTCCTCGGACGGGTACGCCCTGGAGGGGCCGATCGCGAACGTGGTGTGGCTCACCGGAGACACACTCTGCACGGTGCCGGCCGCCACCACCGGCATCCTGCCCGGCACGACAGTGGCCTGGCTGCTCGCCCACGCCCCCGAACTGGGCCTGAGCGCCGCCGAACGGATGGTCACACCGGCCGAGCTGCACGACGCCGACGGCGTGTGGTTCAGCTCGTCTGTACGCGGGCTCGTCGAGGTCCGGACACTGGACGGGGTGCGCCGGGACCACTGCCCGCGCACCCCCGCCCTGCAAGCCCTGCTGGGTTTCCCCGTCTAGTCAGCCGCCGACCCGGACGAGCCGGGCAGACAGGTGCGGGCTGAGCCCGTGCCCCATGGCCGCCATCTCCTGCGCGTAGAGCAGCGCACCCTCGACGATGCCGAAGAGCCGGTGCCCGCCGGTGACCTCCTTGGCGGTCGGGGTCCGGACCACCGCGTCGGTGGCGAACTCCAGCTGCGTGCCGGTGCGCTTGCCCAGGTGCAGCTCCATCACCCCGGTCGGCGTGGTGAGCACCGCCTCCAGCTCGTCGGTAGCCCGCCCGTCCACCACCACCGGTCGCCACCAACCGACCTCCCGGCCAGCCGGGCGGACCGGCTTGCTCTGCTCGTCCAGGATCCAGGCACGGGACTCGTAGTGCAGGAACGGCCGCCCGTCGTGGCTGATCCGGATCTCCTGGGCGTAGTCGAAGTCCTCGATGGTGGGGAAACCGCCCTTGCCCCGGCCACGCCACAGCCCGATGTAGGGCAGCAGGCCGTCCAGGGTGGGATGCAGCTTCGGCCCGACCCGCAGGTCGTGACTCTCCTCGAACGGGTACTCCTCGACCGGCGGCGCGTTCAGCCACGGCGGCTGCAGCGGATTCTCGCTCACCAGCGTCCTCTCGAAATGCGTACGGCAAGGTAGACCAGGCCACCGGCGAGCCCGCCCAGGCCAGCGACCAACAGGCTGACAAACCCGATCTCGGTAACCATCCCGACCATCCTATGCTGGGCCACATGGCCCGCACTCTCGTCGTCAAGGCCACCGCGGGGGCGGACGCCCCGGAGCGGTGCGCGCAGGCATTCACGGTCGCCGCGACGGCCGTCGCGGCCGGGGTGGACGTGTCGCTCTGGCTGACCGGTGAGTCGACCTGGTTCGCGGTGCCCGGGCGCGCCCAACAGTTCGAGCTGCCGCACTCCGCACCTCTGGCCGAGCTGCTGCACGTCATCCTGACCAGTGGTCGGGTGACCGCCTGCACCCAGTGCGCGGCCCGACGGGAGATCGGCCCGGACGACGTGCTGCCCGGGGTCCGGATCGCGGGCGCCGCCGTCTTCGTCGAGGAGGCGTTGGCCGAGGGCGCGCAGGCACTGGTCTACTGAGCGCCGGGGCGGAGTGCCGATACCGACCCGACAACTCGGGCGGCTGCCTACGATTCGGATGTGACCGAGGCGGCGGAGAGGTTCTTCGAATCACTGCCGGCGCGTGCCCCTGACGTCCTCGGCGGCCTGACCGACGGGACCCTCCAGATCGACCTCGGCACCGACCATCAGACCGAACACTGGCTGGTACGCATGCGGCCCGGGTCGGTGCAGGTGAGTCGAGAACGCGGCCCTGCCGACGCCATCTGGTACAGCAGCGCGGCCCTCTTCGACCGGCTGATCAGCGGTGAGGCCCAGAGTGTCGCGGCGGTGCTGCGCAACGAGAGCACGTTCAGCGGGAACGTGGTGCTCTTCCTCGCCTTCCGCCGGTTCTTCCCCAACCCGCCCGGCACCCGCGACCCCCGTGAGACGGCCCGCAGAACAGCCGGGCGATCGATGTGAGGGACCTCGTCAGCATCCTGGACGGCAACACCTTCCTGGTCAGCGACCGTCGGGGAGACATCGAGCCGTCCCAGGACTTCCCCACCGGGCTGTTCTCCTTCGACACCCGGTTCCTGTCCAAGTGGGTGCTCACCCTGGACGGCCAACGGCTGCACGCCCTCTCCATGGACGACGCCGAGTCGTACCGCACCAAGTTCTTCCTCGCCCCAGGCGAGCCCACGCACTACCTGGACGCGAAGGCGTCGGTGATCCGCAGCCGGGCGATAGTGGGCAGCTTCGAGGAGGAGCTGACAGTGCTGAACCACGGCGGCACGGACGTCGAGTTCACCGTCCGGATCGACGTCGAGGCCGACTTCGCCGACCTGTTCGAGATCAAGGACTCCCGCCAGAAGCGGGGGACGACCACCGTCACGGTCTCGGACGGCCAACTCCGACTCACCTACCGACGGGAGGCGTTCCACCGGGAGACGACCGTCACGACCACCGCGCCGGCGCAGGTCGACGCCGACGGGTTGACCTTCCGCATCCGGATCGCCCGCAACAGCAAGTGGACCACCCGGCTGCACGTGTCCAGCGTCGTCTACGGGGCGCGCGGCGAGGACATCCGGACAACCCTGCCGTACGGGGGCAGCCGCAGCGCGAACGCGATCCGGGCCGAGCAGCAGGAGCTGATCGACCGGGCACCGAAGCTCGGCTGCGACTGCGAGCCACTGGCCGGGGCGTACCGGCGCAGCCTCAACGACCTGGCCGCACTGCGCTACGAGTCGATCGCCCTGGGCGTACGGCTGATCGCCGCCGGGCTGCCCTGGTTCATGACCCTGTTCGGCCGGGACAGCATCATCACGTCGTTGCAGGTGCTGCCGTTCCTGCCGGAGTTGGTCCCGCCGACCATCCTGATGCTGGCCGGCCTGCAGGGGCACCGGGTGGACGACTTCCGGGACGAGGAGCCCGGCAAGATCCTGCACGAGCTGCGGTACGGGGAGACCGCCGGCTTCGAGGAGCAGCCGCACTCGCCGTACTACGGGTCGGCCGACTCGACACCACTGTTCGTCATCCTGATCGACGAGTACGAGCGGTGGACCGGCGACGCCGCGCTGGTCCGCCGGCTGGAGCCGCAGGTCCGCGCCGCGCTGGAGTGGATCGACACGTACGGCGACCTGCTCGGCACCGGGTACCTCTGGTATCAGACCCGCAACCCGGAGACCGGTCTGCAGAACCAGTGCTGGAAGGACTCCTGGGACGGCATCTCGTACGCCAACGGTCAGTTACCCGGCTTCCCCCGGGCAACGTGCGAGTTGCAGGGGTACGCGTACGACGCGAAGATCCGGGGCGCCCGGCTGGCCCGGACCTTCTGGAACGACAGGGCGTACGCCGACCGGCTGGAGCGGGAGGCCGCCGATCTCAAGCGGCGGTTCGATCGCGACTTCTGGATCGCCGACCGCGGGTACTACGCGCTCGCGTTGGACGCCGACGGGCGGCAGGTGGACGCGCTGACCTCGAACATCGGGCACCTGCTGTGGAGCGGCATCGTGGACGAGTCCCGTGCCGGCAAGGTGGTCGAGCACCTGCTCGGGCCGCGCCTGTTCTCCGGGTGGGGAGTGCGGACGCTCGCCGAGGACGAGGGTCGGTACAACCCGATCGGGTACCACGTGGGCACCGTGTGGCCGTTCGACAACTCGATCATCGCCTGGGGCCTGTGGCGGTACGGCTACCGCGAGGAGGCCGGCCTGATCTGCGACACGATGCTGGCGGCGTCCCGGTACTTCGAGGGGCGGCTGCCGGAGGCGTTCGCCGGCTACACCCGTGATCTCACCGACTACCCGGTGGAGTACCCGACCGCGTGCAGCCCGCAGGCCTGGTCGAGCGGAACCCCGCTGCTGCTGCTCCGGGTGATGCTGGGGTTGGACCCGCAGGGCGAGCACCTGATCATCGACCCGGCCGTGCCTCCGGGGATGGGTCGCGTCGAACTACTGGACATCCCCGGCCGGTGGGGCAAGGTGGACGCGTTGGGCCGCAGTCGGGGCCCAACGGATCAGCCGGACGGCAGCTGATCCGAGCTGGCCGCTCGGCTCAACCCGGGCAGCCGACGGTGGCGGCCACTCGGATGGCGTCGTCCGGGCCGAGCTCGGCCAGCACTGTGACCGGGCCGGTGCGATACGCGTACACCGGGGGTTCGTCCAACAGGGGGGCGTTGCCGGCCAGCGCGGCGAGCGCGGCCGTCGAGGCGGCCGGGCCGGGACCGCCTGCGGACCGCACGGTCTGGGCCAGCCCGCCACCCGGGCAGGGCGCGGTGACCAGCTCCGGCGCCGCGTCGCTCGGCCGGCCGAGCGCCCCCAGCGCCGCAGTCAACGCGGCGGCCTCCGGGCCGGTCGCGGTGGCCGCGGCCGGCGTGTAGCCCGAGCCGGTCGGCCGGCAACCGGTGTCGACGACCAGTCGCACCTGGCCGTCCACCGTCGGCCGCCCTTCGACGGCAACGAACTCCCCGGCGTCGGCGTACAGCTCCGGGCCGTTCAGCCCGGACCCGACCCGGGCCCGCCAGCTGGTCGGCAGCCGCTCGGCGATCCCGGTCAACACGGTCCGCTCGGTGCCGGTGGGCGCGAGCACGCCCACGTCCCGTCGCAACCTCGCCCCGTCGGCGAACGGGGTGACCCGGCAGCCCTCCGCGACCCTCGCCGGGCCCAGCTCCAGCAGATTGGTCGCCCCCGCCGCACGGACCAGCTCACCGACCGCCCGGTCGACCACCGGGCCGGCCTGGTCAAGGGTGCGCTGCTCGCGCACGGTCGGCGCGTGATCGCCTGGATCATCACGTTCCCGGCCGCCGCGCTGATCGCCTGCGTCACCTACCTGCTGGTCCGGCCGCTCTTCGGCTGACCGTTCCCGT
>NZ_JBSFBM010000146.1:0-16277 GCF_053592955.1 Micromonospora sp. NPDC002411
CCGTCCCGGGGGGGGTGGTATCCTTCGGGATCCCACCCCGCCGCACGTTGTCCGGCACGCCGAAAGCGCTGGCGAGCATGACGGGGCGCGGCTAGCATCCGGGCATGACCTGGCGACATTGATCCCGCCGCGTAGGCCGATCCCGTGGGCCACCGCGGGCACCGCACATCCGGTGTCCGTCTCCACTCCCACGGGAAGGCCCCATGATCCACATCGCCTCGCGCGTGCCCGAGCCGGCGGTCCGCCGGCTGACGGCCACCCTCTACGGGTACGCGTTCCTCAGCGACCTTGTCCTGCTCTACCCGCTGTACGTGGTGTTCTTCGCCGACACCGGGCTGTCCGTCGGGCAGATCTCGTCGCTCTTCGTCATCTGGTCGGCCGCCGGCATCCTGTTCGAGGTGCCGTCCGGCGCGTGGGCCGACGTGGTGTCCCGCCGACTGCTGTTGTGCCTCGCCCCGCTGGTGAGCGCCGCCGGGTTCGCGCTCTGGGTGCTGGTGCCCTCGTACCCGGCGTTCGCTCTCGGGTTCCTACTCTGGGGAGCGGGGGGAGCGTTGGTCTCCGGCGCGCTGGAGGCGCTGGTCTGGACCGAACTGGACCGGCTCGGCGCTGTCGACAGGTACGCCCGGGTGCTCGGACGCTCTCGGACAGCCGGCGTGCTGGGCGTGGTGCTCTCCGGCGTGCTCGCCGGCCCGGTGCTCGCCGCCGGCGGCTACCCGGCGGTGGGCGCCGCCAGCGTGCTCGCCTGTCTGCTCGCCGCGGCGGTCGCCGCCCGGTTCCCGGAGCACCGCCCAGCACCCGACGCGGCCGGGCCGGACGACGATGACGACCTGGGGTGGTGGGAGACGTTGCGGGCCGGGGTGGCCCAGGTCCGCACCCGTCCGCCGGTACGGGCCGCAGTCCTGCTGGTCGCCGTGATCGCCGCGGACTGGGGTGCCCTGGACGAGTACACCCCGCTGCTGGCCCTGGACACCGGTGTCGGCGCGCAGGCCGTGCCGTTGCTGCTCCTGCTGCTCTGGGCCGGGGTGACGGTCGGCGGACTGCTCGCCCCGGTGGGGGAGCGGTGGGGCAGTCGGGGTTACGCCGCACTGCTGGGTCTGGTCGGTGTCGGGCTGGCCGGGGGTGCCCTGCTCCGACACCCGGCGGGGTTCGCGCTGCTCGCGGTCGCGTTCGGCGCTGCCCAACTGGCCACCGTGCTGGCCGACGCGCGGCTCCAGGGCCGGATCAGCGGCGGCAGCCGCGCCACCGTCACGTCACTGGCCGGAATGGCCACCGACATGTTGATCATCGTGACGTACGCCGGCTATGGCCTGCTCGCCACGGTGGCCGGCAACGCGGTGGCGTTCGCGCTGACCGCCGCGGCGTACCTCGTGGTGGCGCTGGTGCTGGTGACCCGCCGCCGACGACGGACTGCCGTGCCCACCGGCGTCGCCGCAGCGGTGACGCGCGGCCCGGACTGACCGGGGCCCGGCGGCGTCCTCCTCCGGCCGCCGCCGGGTTGCGCGGTCAACCGGCCATGTGGAGGAACGACCACTGGTGGCCGTCGAGGTCCCGGAAACCGCGCATGTACATCGGCCCGTTGGTCATCCCCGGCCCGAGAGACTCCCCACCGGCGACCGCCGCCAGGTCGACCAGCTCGTCGACCCGCTCCCGGCTCGGCGCCGACAGCCCGACGACGACCTCCCGGCTGGTCTGCGTGTCGGTGACGGCGACCCCGGTGTACGACTCGAAGCCCGAGCGGAGGTGCAGCACCAGCCTGGTGCTCTCGGAGACGGTGAGCACCCTGGTGCCGCCGTCCGGCTCGGCCTGGTCGCTGGCGAAACCGAGCGCTCGGTAGAACTCGGCAGCGGTGGTCAGGTCGCGCACCGGCAGGTTGATGAAGGTCATGCTCATCAGTGGTCTCCGTTCGTTTCGAGCAGCACCTTCAACGCGGCGAGCCGCTCGCGCCAGTACGCCTTCAGCTCCGCGGCCTGCTCAGCTCCGGTCAGCTTCTCGTGCAGGACGTTGACCCGGGCCTTTGACTCGCCGACGGCGTCAATGCCGACGACGATCCTGGTGGGGCCACCGGCCCAGTCGGCCCGGAAACTGCGCGGCGCGGTGGCGGTACGGACACGTACCTCGACGTCGGGCAGCCAGCGGGCGCGTGCCGTCTCGTCGGCGAACGCCTCGAACAGTCGCACCGCCGGCGCGGCCACCGTCCGGCTCGCGCTGGCCTCGAAGCCACCGCCGCGTCGTTGACCCGGCGCGCGCAGGCCGCGTGCCTGCTCGTACCCGACGGTGATGGTCTGTGCCCACCAGCCCGGCACCTCGTGTTCGGTGACCAGGTGACGGGCGGTCCGGGTGTGCGTCCACTCGCTGGCGGACGCGGCGTCGAGCAGGGCGAACCATCCGTCCCAGCCGCGGCCGGTCCGGGCGCGGATCAGGTCCTCGGCGATCCGCTCGGTCTGCGCGGCGGCGGCCGCGGGAGAGGGTGCGGTGGTGGGTTCGGTCTGCGCTGAAGGGGACGCGGCGGTGGGCTCCGCAGCCGACGGCGCATCCGGCTCCGTGACCCGATTGATCAGGTGCCGGCGGGCCGTGGTGTAACTCTCGCCGGTCTTCTCCATCCGGGTCCGGACCCGGGCCTTGAACGATCTCTGGTTGGTCATCACATGCTCCCGGTCAACGGCACGGTCACCGGGACTCACGCTCCCGCCGACCCCGCCGGAGTGGGGCATGTGGCACCACGTCCCGAGGGCTCCGGGCCCCCCTTGCCTCCGCGTTGCCGGCGGCGTGAGCGCCGGGAGGGAGGTGCGGCGTAGGACGACGCCGACCTCATCCTACGCCAGATCGGCGGTCAGGGCTGGTCACCGTCGAGGTAGACCCATCGGCCTTCCTCGCGGACGAATCGGCTGTGCTCGGTCAAGGTGCCGGGTTGCCCCGCGTCGCGGTAATGGGCGTGGAAGGTCACCGTGCCGGCGGTGTCGAGCAGACCGCCCCGCTCGGTGTCGACGATCTCCAGTCGGGTCCACCGCTGCCCCGGGTCAAGCTCCAGCGACGCGGGCCGGGTCGACGAGTGCCAGCTGCGCAACAGGTAGCCGGTGTCGCCGAGGGCGAAGGCGCTGAACCGGGAGCGCATCAACGCCTCGGCCGTGGGCGCTGGCTTGTCGCCGCCGTGCGCCGGAGCGCAGCAGTCCGCGTACGCCTGCCCGGAGCCGCACGGGCAGGCCCGTCCCGTCGTCGTGTTCGCCCGTCGGCGTGCCTTACCCACCTCGCCATCCTGCCGTACCGGCCGTACCGCCCGAAGGTGACCCGGGCCGGTTGACGACCGTTCCTAGACTCTCGGCATGACGCGATCGCCCGCCGTGCCGCTCGCCCCGAACGTCTGGCGCATCCCGACTGTGGGCCGTTCGGCAGTCAACTCGTACGCGTTCGTCGACGACGACGGCAGCGTCACGCTCGTCGACTGCGGGCTGGCCAAGGCACCGGCCCGGATCGTGCGCGGGCTGGCGGCGATCGGCAAGGTGCCCGCCGACGTCACCCGGATCGTGTTGACCCACGCACACCCCGACCACGCGGGTGGCGCGGCGGAGATGTCGCGGCGTACGGGTGCCCCGGTGGCAGCGCACGTCGGCGACGTTCCGTACGCCGAGGAGGGCCGCGCGCCGGTCAGCGACCCGACGGTGACCGGCGGGCGGCTCTTCGCCCGGCTCAACAGCGGCCGGTTTCCGGCGGTGCGGGTGGCGCAGCCGCTGGCCGACGGTGACGTGCTCGACGTCGGTGGTGGCCTGCGGGTGGTGCACACCCCCGGCCACTCGCCGGGTCACGTGTCGCTGCTGCACGAACCGACCCGACTGTTGATCACCGGGGACGCGCTGTTCAACATTCTCGGGGTCCGCTATTCGCCGAAGGTGCTGTGCAGCAACTTCCAGATGACCCAGCAGACCGCCCACGTGTTCGGCGAGTTGGAGTACGACCTCGCCGCCTTCACCCACGGCCCGGAGTTGACCGACAAGCCCCGTGACCGCATTCGCGCGTTCCTCTCCGCGCACCGCTGAACAAGCGGCCTCACAGCCAGCCGGAGCGGCGGAACAGGCGGTACAGGGCCAGGGCGGCGACCGCCATCAGGGCGAGAGCGCCGGCGTACCCGTAGCGCCAGGCCAGCTCGGGCATGTGGTCGAAGTTCATGCCGTAGATGCCGGCGATGCCGGTCTGGGTGGCCGCGATGGCCGCCCACGCCGCGATCTTGCGCATGTCGTTGTTCTGCTCCACGGCGAGCTGCGCCAGCCGTGACTGGACGATCGAGGTGAGCAGGTCGTCGTACGCGGCCACCCGATCCACCGCCCGGCTCAACCGACCGTCCACGTCGACGAACCAGCGGTGCAGGGCACGGGGCGCGCCGTCGGGGTCGAGCAGCGTACGCAGGGGCGCCTGCAACGGCAGGACCGCCCTCTTGAACTCGACCACCTCCCGTTTGAGCTGGTAGATGTGCTGGATGTCGGCCGTACGGTCGCGGGCGAACACCGCCTCCTCGACCCGTTCCAGGTCCCGCTCGACGTGCCCGGCCACCTCCAGGTAGGAGTCGACCATCCGGGCGCAGACCGCGTACGCCACCGCCCACGGACCGGCGGCCAGCAGGGCGGGGCGGCCCTCGATACCGGCGCGGACGCTGCGGAGCGCCCCGGCGGCGCCGTGCCGCACGGTGATGGCGAACCGGTCCCCGAGCAGCACCATCACGTCCCCGGTGTCGATCACCTCGGAGGTGTCGGTCAGCTCGTCGTGTTCCACGTACCCGGCGGTGCGCAGCACCAGCAGCGTGACCGGCCCGTGGCGCTGCACAGTGGGTCGATGCCCGTCGGCGAGGGCCTGTTCGACGGTCAGCTCGTCCAGGCCGAAGGTGCGGCCGACCGCGGCGAGGACTGCCGGACCCGGGTCGTGCAACCCCAACCAGACGAAGGAGTCACGGGCGTGCTGGACGCGGGCGTACGCGTCGGCGTAGTGCGGTCGGCCGGGCTGGCGTCGACCGTTGACGTAGACGGCGCAGTCGACCACCGCGTCCGGGTTGGACCGGCGAGGGGTCGGGATGTCGCTCTCGATCCGGCCGAGCAGTCGACGGGCCAGGGCGCGTACGCCTCGACCGGCCCGGTCCCGTGTCGCTCGCTGATCCACCGTGTGCCCCCCGTCGCCGACGCACCGTCTCGATCAGGGATGGTGCCACCGCATTGTGCCGAGCACGGTCCGGCGTACGACAGCGGGGCGCGGCTCAGGAGGTGCGGGTGGCGAAGACGACGACGTTGTCGACGTAGTTGCCGGTCGCGGCGTCGAACCGGCCGCCGCAGGTGATCAGGCGCAGCGCGGCGGTGTCCGCCGGGCCGTAGACGAGCGTGGTCGGAAAGTGCTCCTTGGGGTACGCCCGCACGTCGTCCACTGTGAACGTGGCGACCTGCGTGTCGGCCCGGGTGACCTGGATCTGCTCGCCGGCGCGCAGCCGCCCGAGGTCGAAGAAGACCGCCGGGCCGGCCGGTGAGTCGACGTGTCCGACCAGGACGGCGTTGCCCATCTCACCAGGGCTCACCCCGTGCCGGTACCAGCCGGCGAGGGTGGGCCGGTCCAGTGGTGGCACCTCCAGTACCCCGGCCGCGTCGGCCCCGACGGGGACGACCTCTGCGCGTACGCCGATGGCGGTGATCTGCACCAGGACCGGCGCGGCGCGCGGGAGCGGCACCAGGTCCGGTGCCGGCTCGGTGCGTCGTGGCGCGTCGGCGGGCGGTCGTGGCGGCGTCGCCGGGTCGGCGGTGAGGCCGACCGTGATCAGCCCCAGCCCGCTCACGGCGAGCAGGGCGACCGCCGCCGGTAGGGTCCGCCGCCACCACACGTGGGCACCTCCGTTGGGATCGTCGGGATGCCCGCGCCGGTGTCGCCGGCGCGGGCACCCGTCCTCAGGGATGGAACAGCCGCCGGTCAGGCGACAGTGGACACCGGGCGGCGCCGGCGGACCAGGATCACCGCGCCGGCCAGGGCGGTGCCGAGCAGCGTGCCTCCGGCGGCCAGAGCGCCGTTGTCGCGGCTGTCGCCGCCGGAGCCGGCGGGCGCGCCGCCGATCGGGGTGACGGTGAACGTCGCGCTGCCTGCCGAACTGCCGTCGCCGCAGGTCGCGGCCACCGTGTACGTGCCCAGGGTGAACCCGGCGGTGAAGAGTTCGGCGCTCAGCCCACCGCCGGCGGCGGCCGTCGTGGACCTGACGTTCTGGTCGCGGTTGGGGCCGGTGACCCGGAACAGGGCGTCACCCGACTTCGGGTTGCAGGTCGTCGCGGTGAGCACGACGGTCCCTCCGACCGGGGTGGTGGCCGGTGACACCGTGGTGTCGGCCAGTGCGGCGCCTGGCAGCAGGAGTGTGCCGAGGCCCACGCCGAGCGCCGCCGAGCAGAGTGCTGTTGAGACCTTCATACGCGTCTTCCCTCACTTTTCGTCCGCTGACTGCGTGGGACGTCGTTCGGGTGGCCAACTCCGTGACTAGCACCGGTGTGCCCAACACTAGGTGGGTTGGGCCCACGATCAGGTGAAAATGAGAATTCCTCGTTGCCGTCACGTGTCCACCCGAAGGCGGGGAGAGCTGCGCAAAGGCCCGGACGGCCCGAGCAGCGCCGGTCCTCCGGTCGATGTCGGGCTGTCGCGGCTGGGTCGATGGCGAGGTATCTACAGAAATACGCCGGCTGGGCGTCCGGTCAGCCGGCCGGGGTCGGCTCGGGCATCGGCTCGCCGGTTTCGAGGAGCGTCTTTAGGCTGGCCAGCAGCTCCGGCCAGCCTCCACTGCCGTCGAGTTGGCCGCTGATCGCCCGGTGCATCTCGCTGTCGGGGGAAAAGTCTGCGTGGATCACGGTCAGCCGGACAGCCGCCGGGCCGTGCGGCTCGATCTCGAACGTCACTGTCGACCGACGCTCGCCGAGTCGGGCGGCCAACTCCTCGGCGGACCAGCCGAAGTGCTCGGCGTGCTCCGGTTGGAAGCCGTGCCAGCTGTAGGAGAGGCGACGGTACGGCTCCGCGGCCAGCACCCGCTGGCCGAGATCGCGGGGCTCGTCGCCGGGCGCGTCCTGCCACAACACTGGTGACCCGACCTGCCAGTCCGACACGAGCGCGATCCCACCCCAGTAGCGACGGGTGAACGCCGGTTCGATGAGTGCGGCCCACAGTCGCTGCGGAGTCGTCGTGACGTACGTCGTGTAGGCGAAGGTCGGGCTCTCCATGGGTTGTCGCTCCAATGCGGTGGTCAGGTCGGCGAGGGTGGCGGCGCGCTCGCGGTCGTAGCGGCTGAGCCACCGGTCGGCGATGGCGTTGATCGGGGCAGCGTTGAGGTAGTGCACCTTTTCCCGGCCTCGCCGCACGCTCGTGACGAGGTTGGCCGCCTCCAGGACCGAGAGGTGCTTGCTGACCGCCTGCCGGGTCGTCGCCAGCCCGTCGCAGAGCTCCCGCAGGGTCTGGCCGTTGCGCACGTTGAGCCGGTCGAGCAGCTGACGTCGGCTGGGGTCGGCCAGCGCCCGGAACGCCTCGTCCACCGACCCTCCCCCAACAGGCAACCGTCTGGTTGCCAATGACGATAGGCAACCGAATGGTTGCCCGTCAAGCGTCGCACCGCGCGCCGGCCGGAGCGGCGTGACCGTCCGCTCAGCGATGTGGCAGCGTGGGGCGGGTGACCGAATCCGCGCCGCTGGACGTCGACCTCGCGCTACTCGGCGGCGGCGGCGCGGCGTCCTTGCTGCTCGCCGCGCTGGACCGGCACGGCGTCCACGACCTGCGCATCGCCGTCGTCGACCCCGTCCGCCGGCGCGGTCAGGACCGCACCTGGGCGTTCTGGGGCCACCCGGGCACCGACCTGGACCCGCTGCTCAGCGCGAGCTGGCAACAGGTTGAGGTGGCGACCGCGGCGCGACGCCGCGTCCTGGACCTGACCCCGCTGCGGTACACCATGCTCCGCTCCGGCCCGGTCTACGACCGGGCTGCCGCGGCCGAGCGCCGGCTCGACGCCACCCGGATCGTCGCGCCCGCCGACACGGTGACCGACGACGGCACGCGGGTGCGGGTACGCACCGGCGACGGGCAGACCGTCCGGGCCGGATGGGTGCTCGACTCGCGCCCCCGCCCACCGGCGCGCGCCGGACGGACCACCTGGCTGCAGCACTTCCGCGGCTGGTGGCTGGAGGCCGACCGTCCCGTCTTCGACCCGGCGCGCGCGGTGCTGATGGACTTCCGTACCCCGCAGCCGCCCCGGGGCGTCTCCTTCGGGTACGTGTTGCCGGTGAGCGACCGCTACGCCCTGGTCGAGTACACCGAGTTCTCGCCCGACCTGCTCACCGACGCCGGGTACGACGCGGCGCTGGCCGCCTACCGGGACCTGCTCGGGCTGGACCCGGCCGGACTGCGGGTACGCGAGGTGGAGAACGGCGTGATCCCGATGACCGACGCGCCGTTTCCCGCCCGGCCCTCGCCCCGGGTGATCCGACTCGGTACCGCCGGCGGCGCGACCCGCCCCTCCACCGGCTTCACCTTCTCCGCCATGTACCGCCAGGCCGACCAGGTGGCCCGCGCCCTCGCGGCGGGGCGACCGCCGGTGCCCCAGGCGGCGTACCCCCGCCGACACCGCTGGATGGACGCGGTGGCGTTGCGGGCGTTGGACCGGGGCGGGGTCGGTGGCCCGGACTTCTTCGACCGGCTCTTCGACCGCAACCCCGCCGAGCGGGTGCTGCGCTTCCTCGACGGTGTGACCACCCCGGCCGAGGAGGTCGCCATCATGAACTCCACCCGGCTGCTCCCGATGATCGCCGCCACCGCCGGCGACGCGGCGCACCGCGTCCGCGATCGGCTGCGGCCCACCCGACCCGCGCCGGCCGTCCCGCCCGCCGTGGTCGGCGCGGAGCCCAGCGGCGGATAGGGCTCCGCCGGGCCCACCGGCGTCGCCTGTGCCGGAGCCTGTCGAGCTGCCCCGCAGGTGGGGCATGACGTCCCGGCGCGCCCGGGCCCCCGGACAGCGAGGACGACGTCACCGCGCGGTAGGTTGCCGGGCATGGTGGACGCGGCGGCCGGCAGGGGCGTGCAGATCTGGACCGACGGGGCGTGCAGTGGCAACCCCGGGCCGGGCGGTTGGGGCGCCCTGCTGCGCTACGGCGACCACGAGCGGGAGCTGTGCGGCGGCGAGGCCACGCCGACCACCAACAACCGGATGGAGCTGATGGCGGCCATCCAGGCGTTGGAGAGCCTGAACCGGCCGGTCACCGTGGAGCTGCACACCGACAGCACCTACGTGCGCAACGGCATCACCAGTTGGCTGGCGTCCTGGAAGCGCAACGGTTGGCAGACCGCCGCGAAGCAGCCGGTGAAGAACGCCGACCTGTGGCAGCGGCTGGAGGCGGCCTGCGAGCGGCACCAGGTCACCTGGCTGTGGGTCAAGGGACACAACGGTCACCCGGAGAACGAGCGGGCCGACGGGCTGGCCAACAAGGGCATGACCGAGGCCCGGGCCGCGCTCGCCAGCCGCTGACCGTCAGCGGGTCGCGTCCGGGTGCCCGGGCATGCTGGACCCACCGCCGCTGCTGCCCGACGAGCCGCCGGTCATGCCCGAGCTGTTGTCCTCGGTCACGATGTCCGGGCGCACGTCGGTGTCGGCCGGCGCCGGAACCTCGGTGTCCGCCTCGACCTGCACCAGCGGCACCTGGCCGGCCTCGTCCTCGCTGTGCTGCGGGTCGCCCGGCAGCTCACCGTCGCGTTTTCGGAAACCCACGCCGTGCCCCCCGTCGATACCGGTCAGCGTCGGCGCTGGCTACCCGGCGTCGTCCCGGCCGAAACCTTGCGGTGTGGGCGTGTCGTCACGCGGTGGCCGGGTGCGCGATTCGCGCTGCTCAGCGGTACCGACGGAGGTTCAGCGTCGCCGGCCGCGCCGGGCGGGGGCACCGGCCCGCGACGGCTGGCGGACCGGGGTGAGAGTCAGGGCCGTCCAGTGCGGCGGCCGGGTCACTGTCGCCGGCAGGCTGGTACGCGCGTCACCCCGGGCGGCGTCCAGTTGCGCCTGGTGCAGGAAGAGAGTGTGGCGCAGGTCGGCGCCGCGCAGGTCGGCCCCGCGCAGATCCGCCCCGGTGACGTCGGCGAGACCCAGGTCGACGTCGCGGAGGTCGGCGCCGATCAGCAGCGCCCCGCGCAGGTTGGCCCGGCGCAGGTCGACCCGGCGCAGGTCGACGCCGAGCAGGTGCGCGCCCCGGTGGTCGACGCCGCCGGGGGAGCGGGCCACGTCGCTGGCCCGCGACAGCAGGGGGTTGATCCGGGCCCGGTGCGCGGCGACGTCCACCGCACGCAGCTGCGAGACGTCATCTGCGGTGAGCACGGCGGTCGCGGCGCGGGCATGCGCCAACTCGTCGCGCAGGTCGGCCGGCGGGTGCAGCGCCACCGCCGCGTCGAGATACCAGAGCAGTTCGTGCAGCGGTCGCAGCACGGCGAACGCCTCCGCCATGGCCGGCAACGTCTCCGGCGCGTCCCGCCAGTCCCGTCCGCCGAAGGTGACCTGCGCGACCTGCTGCCCGGCGCCGAAGCAGTCGAACACCGTGCAGCCGGGGAAGCCGCGTTGCCGCAGCTCGGTGTGGATGCCGCACTTGTGGTCCGTGCCCAGGTTGGGGCAGGGCTGCCCGGCCGGCTTGTCGATGGCGAAGTCGGCCGACGCGGCGAAGGCGGGCACCACGCAGCACAGCCCGAAGCAGCGCCCGCAGTCCGCGCGTAACTGCGTCGACTGCGGCGGCGGTGCGGGGCTGGGTGACACGCGGACGTCCTCCTGGTGCGGGCGAGGCCTCCATTGTTCCGCGTACCGAACCGACCTGACCGTCGGGGGTCACCGTCCGTGGTTGTCCCCGGCCGTCGCGGACCGGGGTTCCGGCATACGGGAGGCGCCCGGCGGCGGCACCAGCCGATAGACAGCCCGGCGGCCGTCGTCGTGCCCGTACTTCTGGTCGAAGTGCCGTTTCACGACCTCGGCCGGCGTGTGGTCACCGTCGGCCGGCTCTGCCAGCGCGAACACGGCGGGTGCCGCCGCGGGTGCGCGGGGCGGCAACACGGCTCGCACGGTCAGCGGCCCGGTCACCCGGAAGTCACGGCAGTCGACGTAGTGCTGCCCGTCCACCGTCACGTACGGCACGCGTACCTCGACCACGTCCGAGTCGTCGTGGCGCAGGGTGACCGTGACGGACCAGTACCGTTCCAGGTTCAGGGTGGCCTGGTCGTGCTCCCACAGCTCCTCGAACCGGGCGTGCACGAACCCGCCCCACGGGCTGTCCATGTCGACTTCCAGTTGAGGAACGTTGAACGACAACTTCCCGATCGGGAAGAACGAGATCAACGCCCGCCCGTCCCACTGGTAGAGCTGGATCGACGGCGAGGCGTCGTAGAGCCGGACCTGTAGGCGGTGCCGCAGACGGCTGTCGAGGGCGTCGGCGAAGGCGGAGAGGTGACGCAGGTTGGCGCGGATCTGCCGGGGTACGTCCACCCGCTGCCGCTCCAACTCCTCGGAGCGCTGCTGGGCGGCGGTGCAGTCCGGGTCGAGCAGGAGCAACTGCACCTGTGCCCCGTTGGCGAGCGCCGCCCGGATCGCGGTCAGGGTCTCCTCGCGGTGCCGTTGCTCCAGCAGGATCGTCCAGGTGTCGAGGATGCGGACGCGGCGGCCGGAGCGGTGCAGCCGCGTCACGAAGGCCTGCTGGTCGAAGCTCAGGTGCTCCTGCACCCGCGCCTTGCGGGCCTCCTCGAACAGCGGGTCGAAGATGACGTACGAGATGGCCGCGAGCACCACGCTGGCCCCGAGGTTGAGCAACAGGTCGCTGAGGAAACCGGTGCTGCGCCAGGCGCCCAGCAGCATCACGACGGCGATCCCGAGCAGCGCCCCACCGACGCCGAAGGCGCGCCGCTGTCGGCCACCTCGACCAGCCCACCCCGGCATCCGATCCCCCTCCGCCGTCGGCCGGCCCGGCCCACCGATCCGAAACGCGGACGATACGTGCCGGCTTCGTCGGCCGCTGTCCCGTTCGGGGGCGACGGTTTCGCCGCCCTTACCGACTCCACCCCTCATAGGGTGACGGTAACGGGGTGGCGCGACCACGGAGGGTAGGCGCGGTGGACGACAGTGAACGTGAGCAGGCGTTGCTCAGCGCGTTGACCACCGAGCACTACGCGTTGGAGAGCGCCCGCGCCGGCACGATCGCCGAGGCCACCGGCCGGGCCACCATCTTCCTGTCCGTCCTGTCGGCAGGCCTGATCGGGCTCGGTTTCGTGGCCACCAACGAGACGCTGGTCCGGCCGTACCTCGGCGCGGTGCTCCCGACCCTGCTCGTCGTCGGGTTGCTGACCTTCCTGCGGCTTGTCGAGACCACCGTCGAGAACGCGTTGGACCTGCGGCGGATCCAACGCATCCGCGCCTACTACCACCACCGGTTCGCCAGCGAGCACGACTTCTTCAGCGATGCGGTCACCGACGAGGGCACGATGCGCTCGGCCTGGAAGCTGGTCGGCATCAAGCGTGGGTGGTGGGAGTTCCTACTCACCACTGCCGCTCTGGTCGGTGCCGTGAACGCGGTGCTGCTCGGCCTCGGGGTCGCCCTGCTGGCCGGGCTGGCCGGGGTCGAGCACGTCCTGGCGATCCCAGCCGGGGTGGTGGCGGCGCTTGTCGCGTTCGCCGCCCAGTTCGTCTACATCCTGCGCACGGCGGCGGTCGAACCGCTGTGACGGCGATCAGACCGAACGCCAGTCGTTCGAGGTCAGGCTGTTCGCCTGCGGGCCCATCAGCAGCATGCCGCCGTCCACCGGCCAGGAGGCCCCGGTGACATAGCTGGCCGCGGGAGAGGCGAGAAACGCCACCACGGCGGCGACCTCCCGGGCGTCGCCCGGCCGCCCCACCGGTACTCCAGGACGTTCCCGGGTGAACGGGTCGACGTCCTCCTGGCCCGTCATCGGCGTGGCGATCTCGCCCGGGGCGACCGCGTTGACGGTGATCCCGTCGGCGGCCAGCTCCTGTGCCATCACGCGGTTCAGCAGACCGAGTCCGCCCTTGGCTGCGCAGTAGGCGGCCGAGCCCACCCGGGGCGCGTGTTCGTGCACGCTGGTGATGGTGATGATCCGCCCGCCGGTGCCGGCGTCCCGCATCCGTCGGGCGGCCCGCTGCGCGCACAGGAACGGTGCGTCGAGGTCGACGGCGAGCACCTCGCGCCACTGCTCCCACCCGGTGTCGACGAACGGCGCGGACCCGCCGATGCCGGCGTTGTTGACCAGCACCCCGATGCCGCTCAGCCGATCGGTCAGGTCGTCCACCACCGCCGCCGCCCCCGGCAATCGACGCAGGTCCACCTCGGCGACCTCGCAGCGACGACCGGCGGCGCGGACCTCGGTCGCGGTCCGCTCGGCACCGTCGGGGTCGCCGTACCAGGTGATGCCGATGTCGAAGCCCGCCTCGGCCAGGGCGATGGCGCAGGCCTTGCCGATGCCGGAGTCCGCGCCGGTGACCACGGCGATTCTCGGGTAGTTCTCGTATCGCTGGGGCATGGTGCCGCACTACCCGTCCGGGCTCGGCCCAACCGTCACACCGGCGGCGTACCGTCGCCGGATGCGGATCACGCGGTTCACCCATGCCTGCGTCCGGGTCGAGCACGACGGCGGGGTGTTGGTGATCGACCCGGGGACGTGGAGCGAGCCACGTGCCCTGGTCGGCGCGGACGCCGTCCTGGTCACCCACGAGCACACCGACCACGTGGACGTGCTGCGCCTCGCCGGTCTGGGCGTTCCCGTGTACGCCCCGGAGGGTGCCCGACTGCCCGACCTCGCGCCGCTGCCGGTTACCCGGGTCCGCGCGGGGCAACGCTTCACGGCGGCCGGCATCGAGGTCAGTGCCCACGGCGGCCGGCACGCGGCGATCCACGAGGGACAGCCGGACTGCCCCAACCTGGGCTACCTGGTCGGTGACGGGCTCTACCACCCCGGTGACTCGTTGCACGTGCCGGACGAGCCGGTACGCACAGTGCTCGTCCCGGCCCAGGGGTCGTGGCTGCGCCTCGACGAGGCGATCCGGTTCGCTGCCGCCGTCGGTGCCGCCGCGGCCTACCCGATCCACGACGCGCAGCTCAACGAGCGTGGCCTGGCCAGCGTCGCCGGCTGGTTCGGCGAGACGATCCCCGGCTACCGCCACCTCGCCCCCGGCGACACCGCCTGAGGGACCACACCGGTGGCGGCGAACGTGTCGGCCGCCCTCATATCTGATGTGGTCTATGTCACGGTAGCTTCGGCGCGCGTCGACGCCCCTGTCGGCGCTGCCGAGGAGCGCCCATGTCCACACCGCGGAAGATCGCCACCACCCTCGCCGCCGTCCTTCTGCTGGCCCTGACCACCGCGACCCCCGCCCAGGCCGCCACCCCGCCCACCAAGACCCCGGTCGCCGGGTCGTTGGGCACCTACAACGTCTCCGGCGTCTACGTCGCCGGTGTCTCCTCCGGTGGCTACATGGCCACGCAACTGCACGTCGCCTACTCGTCCCGCATCCGCGGCGCGGCCGTGTTCGCCGCCGGGCCGTACTACTGCTCCCAGAACACCGTCGCGCAGGCGCTCTACGGCTGCGGCGACAACGTGTACCCGACGAATCTCACGGCGCTGCAGGCCTACACCCGCACGTGGGCGTCGTACGGCTGGGTCGACCCGGTCGGCAACCTGTCCGGCGATCCGGTGTACGTGTTCCACGGCGTCAACGACACCACCGTCAAGAAGTCCGTCACCGACGACCTGGCCCGCTACTACCAGCACTTCGGTGCCAGCGTGCAGTACGACAGCGGTTCCGCCGCCGGTCACTCCTGGGTCACCCCGTACGGCACCCTCGGGTGCACGGCGACCGCCTCGCCCTTCCTCAACGACTGCGGCACCGACCCGCAGAACGCGCTGCTGCGCAAACTGCTCGGCGGGGTGAACGCACCGAACACCGGCGCGCTCGGCGGCACGCTCGTCCGGTTCAACCAGAACACCTTCGCTGTCAACGGCTGGGCCAACGGGTTGAGCATGGACGCCAACGGCTACGCCTACGTCCCGTCGGCCTGCGCGGCCGGCCAGTCGTGCCGACTGCTGGTCGCCCTCCACGGCTGCGCGCAGGGATCCGGCGCGGTGGGCACTGCCTTCGTCGACCGGGCCAACCTCAACCAGTACGCCGACACCAACAACCTGATCGTCCTCTACCCGCAGGCGGGCACCAGCCTCAGCAACCCGAACGGCTGCTGGGACTGGTGGGGCTACCTCGGCGCGACCAACTTCCCGATCAAGGGCGGCGCGCAGGTGGAGACCATCATGAACATGGTCCGTCGCCTGGACGGCTGAGCGCCCGGGCTGGCCGGTCGAGGGTGCTGGCCGGTCAGCCCAGGAACAGCTGGACCAGGACGAGCACGGCCAGCAGCGCCGGCCCCCGTGAGCCCTGACGCAGCAGGTCGACCGGGACCATCCCGAACGGGGTGTTGACGGTCGCGCCGCCGTAGTCGATCGGCGGGCGGGTGCCGGCCCGGAACGCGGCGGCCACCACCCCGAGCGCCAGCGTCGGCGCGAGCCACGCCGGCCCCGGGTCGACGGTCGGCACTGTCAGCAACCACCACAGAGCCGCGCCGACCGCCGGCACCACCACGTGGATGCCGCGCAGCAGGTTGTCGCTGCCCCCGAGCGCCCGACGCAGCCCGGGTGAGCGGCTGATCGACCGCAGACCACCGGTCAGCCGGTCGACGGCGAGGTACGCGAACACCACCTGCGCGGCCCCGGCCAACCCGGGCATGGCGAGCGCGGCAGCGTACTGCACCCCGATCAGCGCCGCCCAGATCAGCACGGCGCTCGGGTGGCGGCGCAGTCGTCGTACGTCGGCCTGGAGCAGCGCCCACCAGCCCGGACCGGGCCGGAACCGGCTGCTGCGGACCTTGCCGACCCGACGCCACCGCCGGCTCTCCACCAGCCCGGCGAGGAGACTCGGGTCCAGCAGGATCATGGCCGTGGAGGCGGCGTTGGCGAACTGGGCGCCGGTGGTCAGCGTGGCCCGGTCGACGCGGGGCAGCGCGCGTACCGCGAGGACCGTGCCGAGGCCTACGAGCGGCACCGCCACGGCGAACAGCGCGATGGTGGGCGTCGTCGTCGGCCGGGGCAACGCGTCGCCCAAGCCCCCGACGAGCACCACCGCGCCGGTGATCACGGCGGCCGCCACCAGCGGGACCGCACCGACCAGCGTCGGCCACCGTCGACCGGCCCGGCTGCTCTGGGCGACGACGCTGAGCGCC